>CAYYHT010000214.1:0-10303 GCA_964471355.1 uncultured Enterobacteriaceae bacterium | reverse complement strand
CGACCCAGCACAGCAGTACTTGGCGCACAACCGAGAGCTCTGGAACCTCGCCGCTAAGCAACCAGCTTGTGCCCCAGGCGATGCTGAACACTGCGAAGATCAACGTTGGGCCAGGCAGCTCTTCCCACTCCATCCGAAGCGCCGTGAGCGCCAGCGCGCCGCCAAAGAACACGCCCACAACGGTGGTCACCGGTGCACCCACGAGCGGCAGCGGCAGTGCAATGGCCACAGCGACCATGCCTAGTCCCAAGTGCCCTGCCAGCGAAAACACCGCGGATCGGCCTTCTTCGTGCCGGTTCACCGCCAGCCAGACCGGAAAGACCCCAATGACCAGCAGCAGTGCTGCACTGAGCAGCAGGTCGGACCACGCCACCAAATCGTGCGCAAGGCGAGCCAGCACGGCTTCACAAGCGAACACCATCGATGTCGCTGCAAGCGCTCGAAAGAGCGGAGTCGTGCGGTCGGCCAGAACCACCCCCGGGGTCATGGCGTATCGTAACGATGTGGCGCTCATCACAAGAAGGCGGTTTGTCCTCGGCGGGCTCGGTTGCGGCGCAGTTGCTTGGGTGGGCGGCTGTCGGCGCTCCCTGCGCGCTGAATACGACGTCATCATCATCGGCAGCGGCTTCGCGGGCATTTTTTTGGCCAAGGCGACGGCCGCTTTGGGCTTGCACACGCTTGTGCTTGAAGCGGGAGGCTGGGCAGCGAGCGGCGGTGCAAAACAGCTGAGCGTTCAAAATACGGGTGCGGTCAGCTACCCAGTGAACGCCATGCGCATGGTGGCAGTGGGAGGCACCAGCAATCACTGGACGGGTGTTGTGACCCGCCTGTCGCCTGATGACTTTGCCATGTCGACGCTGTACGGCATCGATGTGGACTGGCCCGTCACCTATGATCAGTTGCGGCCTTGGTATTGCAAGGCCGAGGCGGCGCTGTCTGTGGTCGGCAGAGCCCCCGTCAGTGGCCAGCCAGAGCGGTCCTGCGCCTATCCGACACAGAAGGAGGCCTCGGTGAGCCCCGTGCTGGACGATCAGGGGGAGCGTGTCGCCTTCTTCTCTCCAGCAAAGTCCGTCCGCAACGGGCCGCTGAGGCTCGTCGATGCCGAGGTGGGTGAACTGCGCAGACACAGTCATGGGACGCTCCTTGAGGACCATCGAGCGGTGAAGCTGATGACCTCGGATGGCAAGCGCATCGACAAGGTGATGGTGCGCGGCTCCGACGGTGTGGAGCAAGCGCTCACAGCCCGTGCCTTTGTGGTCGCTGCGGGCGTCTTCGAGTCAGCTGGCCTGTTACTGCGAAGCACCTCCAAGTTCTTTCCCGCCGGCCTCGGCAACGGCTCGGGGCACGTGGGTCGCCATCTGAATGTGCACCCGACCCGTGGGCTGCGCTGGGCAGACACCTCCATCCAAAAGAGCATCACTGGGCCCTCGCACCGCACGCTGCACTTCACCAAGGGACTGCGCACAAAGCGGCTGTCCGGTTGCCATCTGCAGCTGGATTCCCACTCCAGCACGCGCTGGGTGATTCAACCCGAGATGGAGCCCCATGCCGACAACCGGGTGACCGCTGTCGCAGATGGGCTGAGTGTTCAGCTCCAACATACGGTCAGGGACCAGGCGACGCTCAAGGCCGGTCGACTGCTGCTCGAGCGGTACAAGGGTGCGCTAAAGATTCCGGTGGATGCGAGCGAGGTCAAGGGCTGGCGAGGACATCCGGCTGGCACGGTGCGCATGGCCAAGGACGCGGCAGATGGGGCCGTCGACCACCAGGGCAAGGTGTTTGGCGTGGACAACCTCTATGTGTCCGGCGCCTGCACCTTTCCGACTGCTGGAACCGCCAACCCGACCAGCACCGTAGTGGCCCTCAGCCTGCGTATGGCCGAGCATCTGGGCAAAAAATTGGTCGTCTGATTAATTACCAGCCGAGCGCAGTGGCGATGTCCCAGACCTTGCGAACCGCAGACTCGACTCCGTCGTGTTCCAGATCCAGACCACGCACCGTGATGGCGACATCGTTTACTTCGACATCGCCCAGAGTCGTCAGCTCGAGCAAACCAGCGCGGACGGGCTCGGAAAGGCGTTCGCGCACGATGCGTGGGTCCCATCCCTTGATGACAAATGAGGCGTCGAAGGACGCATCTGCCACTTGGATGTCCTGGCCCACACTGGAGTAGTCGTCGGGGCCGGCCTGCGGCTTGAGGATGAGTCCGAGCTCCGGGTGGGGGTGAAACCATGCGCGGATGCTGATGCCGTAGCCGTCGTGCATGCGCCGGACCGCCAGCAAGGTCCGACGGCCGTCGACTTCTCCGGACACCGCGGGCAGGTGCGCTTCGAAGTCCAGTCCGAGGCGGTCGGCCAGCTCGCTCCAGTTGTGACCAACGTCTTCGAGCGCGGGAGGCGGCGCAATGTGCTGGCGGGACGCCTCGAGTGCCATGGCAACCTGCTCGAGCCGAGCGATGAGCTCCTCGAGGGCGGGGCCGCTTGTCTCGGGCCGCTTCAGACCGACCCGGACCCCGTGGTCCGTCAGAACCACTTGAGGCCAGCGCTCGATGAGCGAGTGAATCGCGGCGCGGACAGCGCTGTCTGAGAGCAGTGCCCGAACGCGACCCAGATCATCGCCGTGGATTTCGTAGCGCTTGTCCAGCTCGACGTCGCCGATCTCGAGCTCTGGTGAGCGTCGGCGGAATCGTCCCCGAGCTCCGCGTCGACGCATGTGAAGCGCCAGGCCTAGCGGGCGTGTCAGGGCTAGAACGCCCCGAATCTCGGTGTCGCGCTCGGCGCCGTAGCCCGTCATGACCTGCCCGATCCAGAGCCGACGTCCGCGCACCTGGCCGTGGACCGAGACTCCTCGAGTATCCACCCGCAGCCCCAGCGCCCTGCTGACCTCGCGGTACGCCTCGGCCGCTGACAGCTGGCGCCACGCTCGACGTACCCCCACATAGAAGGCTCCCACCGGCAGGGCTACGCCCACGAGCAGGCAAATGAGATAGCTCAGGGCATCCACTGGTGGCGGCTGTTCCTAGAAGCTGAAGACGGTGCCAGCGCTGATCTGCGGGAGCGTTCCCGAGTTGCCCATGCCCTCTTCGATGATGACCCAGTCAGCACCCTGCCATGCGCCAAAGGAGGCGTTCATGTTGATGCCGACTTGTTCGGTGATGGCGATGTCGAGACCGGCGCGTCCGCGGGCGCCGAGGGACCACGATGGCTGGTTCTGTTCGTTGACGAAGTACTGCGCCGCGATGACATCGGCTCCCACATAGGGGGTCACACCGCCATCGCTCCAGAACTTGTACTGCAGGCCGCCCGAGAGCGGGAAGATGGTGTTCCACTCGGCAACGCGTCCGAGAACCGGCCAGAGCTCTTCGGGAATTTCACGTTGGGTGCTGTAGGCCTCGACCCCAGCAACCAAGTTCAACCCGGTGTCGCTGACGGGAATGGTGACTTCGCCTCCATAGGTGATGAAGTCGAGCACGTAGTACTTGGCGTACCCCGCGCGCAGTGTGATTTGCACTGCGGGCACGTCGGTGTCAGGGGCAATGCGCTGCGAGGAGTTCGAACCGCCCGTGCGCTCCTTGGGGGTCTTGGTCGGCCGGGACGGTCGGCTGCTGCCCGCATCGAGATCGCCACTGTCGAGGTCGTCGAGGTCGTCGGGCTCGTCGCCGTAGAAGTCGCCGTAGTCGGGCTCGGAGTCCCAATCATCGCTGCGACCGCCGCCCTCGATGTGGACGTCCTCTTCGTAGACCGGGGCCTTGAAGTTGATGGCCGAGTCGAGCGCTTCGAGGGTGATGTCGTCGTCGTCTGGCTTGCCGAAGCTGATGGCGGAGGGATCGAACACGGCTTCGGTGTTTCGGTCGTATTCGGCCTGCTTGGCTTCTTCGCGTCGTCGCTGCTCGTCAGCGCGTCTGCGGGCTTCTTCTTCGGCGCGGGCGCGAGCGTCGGCTTCGGCCTGTTGGCGGGCTTCTTCGGCTGCCTCGCGTCGACGTTCCTCTTCGAGGCGGCGGCGCTCTTCTTCGCGGCGCAGGGCGGTCTGTCGTTTCGCTTCTTCGGCGCGACGCTTCTCGGCCTCTTGGGCGCGGCGGAGCTCTTCTTCGGGATCGAAGTCGTCGAATTCGTCTTCTTCAAAGGCGAAGCCGTCATCCTCGTCGTCGCCGAGGTCGAATTCGAAGTCGTCGCCGACGGCCTTGTCCTCGGCCTTAGCTTGGCTGCGCGTGCGGCCGGTGACGATCTCCGTGACGACGTCGTTCATGCCATCCGCGACGGATTCTGGGTCGGACGCGAGCGAGAAGGTCTTGCGGCGCACGATCTTGCCGCTGGAGTTGTCGTAGAACACCAAATCGATGGTGAACTGCGTCGACGTGGCGGACAGTGAACCCGCCACGATGGCGTCGCCACCACCGGTGTTCGCCAGGGTGCGCAAGCAGCTCGTGGACCCCAAGCAGCTGGTGCTGGACGGAGCCTTTGTGATCTCGACGACCTCGTCGAACTCGGGCATGAAGTCGAGCTCGGAGGAGATCAACGACGTCACATTGCTGACTTGTTGCTCCTTGGCGCCTGACTTCGCCAAAAGCGGCGACAGGACGACCGTATCGGCCATTCCGAGGTTCGGCGCGACGAGTGCAGCTAGGATGACGAGGCGTGTTGCTGATTGCATTGCGGGTACTCTCCACCGGAGAAGGGCGGGGACAGCTTTATATGTCACGGTCCAGCGAGGCTGGCAACCGATCTGGACCAGTTGATGAGTCGGTTAGGACACGAGTGTGAGCAATGCGTTCCCCGATGAGGCGCCAGCATGGCCCGCACAGATCGGCTGGAGCTGGCTGAGTGCGGCAGCGGTGGGCTTGGCCGTAGAGGTCAGCGAAGTCGTTTTGGATGGACACCTGGATCTTGGTCTGATTGGGGTGACGACTCTGATTGCAGGGGCATTCGTGATGCCCGGATTGGGCGGAGCGCTGACGGGATTGCTGCTCTTCTGGCACCCTCGGCTGCAAGGGTTCGGCCGTCGAGCCGCCTTGGTGGTCGGTCTTGGTATTGGCGGAGTCATTGTAGGGAGCCTCGGCGGAGATTTTTGGCTTGTGGGGGCCTCCGTCGTGGCCACCGCTGGCGCCATGATGGCGATGTCCGACCATCGAAATGTGGCCCTCGCTGCAGCCGTCTTGCCGGCAGCGTTGTGGGGCATCGCCGGCCGCGTCGATGCGCCAGACTGGAGTGACGGCGGGGGGCAGGGGCGGAACGTGCTGCTGATCACGGTCGACGCATTTCGCGCGGACCGCGTGGGCGGGCATGCCATCGACACCTCAGCCTTTGACCGGGTCGCGGCCGAGGGGGCGCAGCTCGACCTGGCCATGTCCCCCATTCCACAAACAGGACCCGCCAGCGCAAGCGTGTTGACCGGGGTGGGGCCTTGGCAGCATGGATTGTGGTCAGACGAGGGCCAGATGGACGCCTCGTCGCAATCCATGGCACTCGTCCTGCGCGATGCCGGTTGGCAGACCGGAGCCTTTGTCTCGAGCGATGTCCTCGCGGCCGGCCACGGACACGAGCTCGGTTTTGATGTCTATGAAGACGACTTGGCGTGGGTGCTGGGCATGAGGCGGACTGCTCTGGGAAGGGCGCTGATGGGCATTGCTCCTCCGCCCAGGACCCGGCGTGCACCGGCGACCGTCGAGCGGAGTCTGCGCTGGCTGAAGCACGCACCAGAGCCTTGGTTTGCCTGGGTTCATCTGTCTGACCCGCATGGACCCTATCAGCCGCCGCCGCCCTATGACGAGCGATATTATCGGGGCACAGATCGTCGTGATCCCGCTCGCACACTGCCTGTGGGGCTGCCGGCCTACCATGCGCAGAGCATCGAAGGGGTGACCGACACCGAGTACCTTGTCGCCCGCTACGACGGCGAGGTGGCTTATGCCGATGCGGCCGTCGCCAAGGCGCTCGTCTGGCTGGACCAGAGCGGCCAATCGGACCGGACCGCCGTCGTCATCGCTGGACTGTACGGCGAATCGCACGGCGAAGGGGACGCCTGGTTCCGCCACGACGCGCTCGATGAAGTGACCGTTCATGTGCCGCTGGCCCTGCGCCTGCCGGGGAGAATCGAACCAGGGACAGTCGTCAGGCACCCCGTCGAGCTCGCTCGCGTCGGGCCGACCCTGCTGGACTACGCGACTGGAGAGGGGGCTGCGCTGTCCCTCCGCGCAGAGATCGCCGGTCAGGTGCCTGTCGATGGGGGCAGGGCCCGCTCTGCATTGGCGGGCAAGTCAGGACGCCGTGCGGCGGTCTCGGTGCGCGGCGCGCAGGTCCGGTACCTGTTTATGGATGGCACAACCTCCGTGGAGCGCGCGTGGACCGTGCAAGGGGGGCAGGAGCACGAGACCTCTGTGTCGACCCACGCTCACGAGTCACTGCGTGCCGAGGCGCAACGTGTTGTCGAGTCGATGCCCTAGCAGGGCGAAGGGGCGCTATCAGGCGTGAAGTTCGTCCCACCAGGACTCGAATTCACGGGTCTGCACCACGCCGACGAGCCGGCTGCTGATGAGCTCGGTGGTGGACTGGGTCCACACATCGCGCAGCCCCACCTCGTCCAGCCAGGCGCCCAACGTGCCGTCGCCGGCAGACTCGAGCAGGCTTGCGATTCGTCTCTCGGCGTCCTCGACGAAGGTGTCGCGCGCGACAATGCTGCGCAAGGCGCTGACCACGACATCGATGGCGTCCAGCGGCTGAATCTTCTCGAACTCTCCGTAGAGTTCGCTCGTCGGCGCGTCTAGCAGTACATCGAGGACCTGAGTGCGCACCTCTCCATATGCCTCGGCCTGCTCGGGATCGCACAGATGACGCGCCACGACTTTCATGGATTCGTTGGTGGCGGTGCCCAAGAACTCGTCGATGCGCCGTTCGATGGCCCCTTCCATCTCGCTCTGCACCGCGCCCAAGATGCCGTCGGTGGCGCCGCTGATGTTGTCAGCCAGATTGCCGAACAGCCCGCGCCCGACGGAACGAGCGCGTTTTCCAAACCCGCCGAGCTTGTCCTGATCAAACTGCTTCAGCCGCTTTGAAAATTTGCGAAGGCTACTGCCAAGTACCTCTTTGAGCAGGTCGTGGAACACACCCTGGTCGATGATGCGCAGCGTGAGTTCTTCGTTTGGTGTCCAGGGATTCGACAGCAGTTGCCGCAGGGGTTCGTCGACGTCATCGGGCATCCACTGCCGCAGAGAGGTCTCATCATGAGCCCAGCGATCTTTGCCTTCTTCGAGCCTGCGGGCCACAAATTCTCGGATGCCCTCGCCTTGGGTCGCAGCCTGTAGAGAGGCTGCGAGCTGGCTGGCCATCCATTTTGGCGTGGCCACATCTGCAAGCGGCGTCGCAGTGGCGTCCTCGACCACCATGCGGGCGAGTCGCTGCAGGTAGTCGCCTTCGGGGTCGCGCAGGCGTTCCATCGCGCGTTTCGCATCGTCGTTCATGTCAGATCCCTAACCACGAAATCGGGAGAGTACGCTCTGTGGGTGTCACTTGCGCCTTTGCTGCTGTTGCTCGCGTGTCATTCGGATGATGCCGTATTGGAAGTCATCAGTCCGTCTGACGGCGCCGTCGTGCGCTCACCGTGGATGCCGGTCATGTTGCGCATTCCTCAGAGCTACGTCGGAGGCGACGTGAGCCTGACTCTCGATGGAGGTGACGTCACCGACCCACTGGGGCTGATTCGCGAGAGAACCTCACACCTAGAGGGGCACGCCGACTACTTGGCTCACCTCGATGTCGTTGACATCAGCGCAGGGCCGCACACGCTGGAGTTCACGGTCACAGGCCCGAATGGTGGAGGCTCGCGAAGTCTCAACGCCCAATTCGAGCTGTCGCCCCATGAGTGCCGGGTCCAGCTGACCACCGTCGACGAGGTCGCGCGTCCCGTCGCTGCCCGGGTCGTGATCGCCAACTCTGGGGGTCTGGTCGATGTGGCCGCCCCTGATGCCGGTGCTGCTGACCCGTTTCGGGGGCGTGACAGCGTCCTGCACAGTGTCTTCACGGTGCACGGTGAAGCTGCCCTGACCCTTCCCTGTGAATCCACCAGCTTCTACGGAGTTCGCGGCCCACTACACGCCGTCGACGTGCAGACCGTCGTGCTCGAGCCGCCGCTGACCGACGTGTTGCTCACGGTGGGCCGGGCGTTCGAGCTTCCGAACCAAATCGCCGCAGACTTGCATGTGCACACCGGTCAGAGCTCCGATGCCTTCATCCCGGACCGCATGCGCTGGCGCAGCCTTGTGGCCGCTGGGCTCGATCTAGTGGTCATCACCGATCACGACCTGATCACCGACCCCAGCAAGGCCGCCGCTGAGGTGGGGGCGCTGCAGGAGGGGTTGATGGCGCTTCCTGGAATCGAAGCGCAGCTGCACCCGGCTCGCGCCGACGAGAACAGGCTAACTCCGGGACATATCAACGCCATGCCGTTGAGGCCGGACGCGCCACATGTTATGGGGTAGTTTGATCTCGTGACCGACTACCTCGACACCTATCGACAGATCGAAGAGCCCTACGAGGGAGTCGATGACCTGCTTCTGCAGCTGAACCACCCCCGCGGTATTCAATTCGACATCGACGGCGACCCGTCTTGGGATGTGCACGCGATGTTCTACCGGTTCGACTACCGGCGAGAGCTGCCCCTCGATGCCCAGCCCACCAACGCGTTGACCGCTGTCGCTCCCTCGGGCACCACACTGCTGGATTTTGACGCCATTGAGGTGTTGAACCGCTTCTCGTGGCCGATCTACCTCGAAGTGCGCGCCGATTGGTTTGCTCTGCTCAACCAAGGAGTTGTGCAGACGGCGACGGGCAACAGTGACAGCCACGCCACCCAAGTCGAGCTCGCGGGATTCCCGCTGAATCTGGTGCGCTGCGAGACAATCGCCTCCGCGGCGTGCTTGGTCGATGGCGTGCGAGCCGGCCAGGTCACGGTCACGACGGGGCCGGTCGTGTCGCTGGTGGTGGATGGCGTGGGGCCTGGCGGAACCGTCGTGAGCGATTCACCTGTCGCCCACATCCGGGTCCAGGCGGCGGAATGGGTGGTGGTGCCACAGGTTCGCCTGATTGTGAACGGCGAGCCCGTGTTCGTTTCCCCCATTGAGCCCGGCGAATCCCGTGATGATGTCGGTGTGCTCGACGCGACCTACTCGATTCCAATCGCCTCTTCGGAGGACTCCTGGGTGGTTGCAGAGGCGGGCTGGCCTGTCGACGAGGCGCGGCCCACTGACCACCAGGCCGCCTTTGGACAGACGTGGGACCGCGTGGCCCCTGGCTACCTGCCGATTGGCTTCACCAACCCCGTACGCATCGACGTGACCGGAGATGGCTGGCAGGCTCCGGGCCTGCCCGACTGACTATTTGCGCTCGTGCAGTACGTGGGCACTGGCGTCCCAGACCACATCTGCGCGGCGGGCAAAGGTCGGGTGCACGCCGCCATCGACTTCATCGACCTGCTTTTCGATGAAGTCCGCCACCAGGTCGAACTGGCGCGTCGGGTCGTGCTGGTCGCGCACGATCTTTCGGCTCAGCCGAACTGCGTCGTCGAGATGAAGCCCGATGAGGCATGCAAGCGCAGAAGCGGTGGCCGGGTGCCAGCCCATGGCCACACTCTCTGCGATGACCACATCGTGGCTCTGCTTCAGGGTGAGCAGGTGGTCCAGCAAGCGCTGGTGGTCGTAGATGTCTGGCCCTCGAATGAGGGTCTGTCGTCGGCCCGGATGTTGGATGTAGCGCAGGTGTCGCGGGAGCGTGAATGCATCGCCATCGACGTGGACGGCGTCGATGCCCAGGGCTTGGAGTCCCCGCACGAGCGCCTTGGCCAACGTGGTCTTGCCAGCCGATGCGGCGCCGATGATGCCCACGATGGCGGGAGTGCCCAGAGCGGCCAATCGCGCGGTCAATGGGGCCAGAATGTCTGGAAGCTGTTCGGCCGAGAATAGGCCATTTGGGAGGGCCAGAGGGCGGCTCGGAAGCTCCGAGGTCGACCCTGTAAGCGGGTGCTCGAACAAAAAGGTCTGCGTCAGGAGAGCACCCGAGCCAACACGTCGCGCCAGTCATCCGACGGCTCGAAGGACACCAGACGCGCTCCCGGTGGGGTCCACGCGGTGACGAAGCCGGGGTGAGGGTGGCCGCCAAAGACCACCGTCGTCTCAAGACCGAGGGCCCGAGACAAGTGTCCGTGGACCGAGTCGAAGCTGATGGCCCGGTTGCAGGCGGCAGTCCATCGGGCCCAGCCGCCAATCGAGCCGGACCATGCCAGCACGCCGGCTCCGTCGGGGACGCGGGACCACGGG
>CAYYHT010000213.1:0-10305 GCA_964471355.1 uncultured Enterobacteriaceae bacterium | reverse complement strand
CGCCGAAAGATTTTGAGATCTACAACCCGGACCTGTCTGCAAGCGACCCACCGCAGCTCGACGAGGATGAGTTCGAGTTCGAGTGGGAACAAGAGGACGCCCAGTACGGCATCGTGATCATCAGCATGGTCGACGAGTCGGACACGGTGTACCGAACAGTCTCGTGCGCCTTTGACGCCACTCCTGGTGCATTCACGGTCCCCGAAGAAGAGATGGATGGATTTGCCGGCAGCAATGGCGCCTACGTCCTGTTCAGCCTGGTCACCGAAGGGCAGGGTCGAGTGTCCAGCAATGGCGGTGGCAACGCGGTCGACGCCGAGATTCGCAAGCTCGGATTCGCCATCCCATAGAAGGCGCGGCCCGCATCAAGGGTTGGCGTTATGCGCTCCTCGCCGACTTTGTCCGGCTGGAGGACGTCGTGTTCGAGTTCGACAAGAAGTTCCTGACCAAGCTCGGTGAACTAAGAGAGATGGGCGTGGAGCCTTGGCCAAATGGCTTTGAAGTAACCCACCTGTCAACTGAGCTGCACGCCCGCTTCAAGGGCGTCGAGGACCCAAGCGCTGAGGACTATGGCGAGGTCGCCATTGGCGGACGAATCATGTTTCGGAACCGCATGGGCAAAGCGATGTTCATTCGATTGGCGGACCGAGGCGAGCCAACGGTGGATGACGTCGACAATGAGGGCAATGCGATCAAGCGCGGCGGTGTGATCCAGGTGTGGATCAAGCGCGACAACGTGGGCGAACAGGCCTACGACAAGCTCAAGAAGCTAGATATCGGCGACTTCCTGTGGGCGCGGGGCACCATGATGCGCACGCGGACCGGCGAGGTGACGCTCAAGGCAAATGCCGCCCAGATGGCGGCCAAGGTCATGAGCCCCTTCCCAGACCGGTTTCACGGTGTGACCGACGTGCAGCTGCGTGCGCGCATGCGGTACGTCGACTTGTTCATGAATGCCGAGACCAAGGCCGTCTTTCGCATGCGAAGCCGCCTGGTTCGCTACATCCGCAACTTCTTTGAGCAGCGCGACTACCTTGAGGTCGAGACGCCAATGATGCAGCCGATTCCCGGCGGTGCTGTGGCCAGGCCGTTTGAGACGCACCACAATGCGCTCGATATGCAGCTATTCCTGCGCATCGCGCCCGAGCTGTACCTGAAGCGATTGGTCGTGGGCGGCCTCGAGCGCGTGTTTGAGCTCAATCGCACCTTCCGCAACGAGGGCATCAGTCTCAAGCACAATCCTGAGTTCACGATGATCGAGTTCTATCAGGCGTGGGCGACCTACGAAGACCTGATTGTGCTCACCGAAGAGCTCGTGAGCGGACTCGCATTGGACGTGGTCGGCAGCCTGCAGATTCCATTCGAAGACAAGGTCATCGACTACAGCCGCCCGTGGAAGCGGGCTGACATGGACGTGCTCATCTGCGAGGCCACAGGCATCGCACACGATCAGATGCGCGATGCCGACGCCTTGCGCGCGTTCTGGGTGTCCAAGCACGGCGACGGCGAAAAGCTGCCCACGACGGTTGGCAAGTGGTGGGAGCTGTTGTTCGACGAGTACGTCGAGGCCACGCTGATCAATCCGACGTTCGTGACAGGCTTCCCCGCTGAGATCTCGCCCCTGGCTCGCCGAACCGATGGCGACCCCTTCCGTACCGATCGATTCGAGTTCTTCATCAACGGATGGGAGGTCGGCAACGCCTTTTCCGAGCTCAACGACCCCATCGATCAGGCCGAACGCTTTGCGGCCCAGGCCCAGCAGCGCACTGGTGGCGACGACGAAGCGATGTACTTCGACGCCGACTACATTCGGGCCTTGTCCTTTGCCATGCCTCCCACCGCGGGCGAGGGAATTGGCATCGACCGCTTGGTGATGTTGTTGACGGGGACGCCCTCGATTCGCGACGTCATCCTCTTCCCCACACTCAGACCCGAGGGGGGTCGTCACGCAGACGCCGAGTGACGAATTCGAGCTCGACTTCGCGGCTCTGCCGCCGGTCGTGCCTGGACGGACCTACGCCGCAGAGTTTTCGATAGCGCTGTCGCATCTTCGCGCGCGCCAAGAAGAGGGCTTTGTGTCTGTCGTGACCGTGTTGTCGGTGACGGGTGTGGTGGTTGGCGTTGCAGTGCTGAACATGGTCCTGTCGGTCATGACCGGGTTCGAGATCGACCTGCGCGACAAGATCTTGGGGGCCAATGCGCACATCGTGGTCTTGCGCTACGGCGGCAACATGGACGACTACGAAGAGCTCGACGCCCTGGTCGAAGCCGTTCCCGGGGTCGCTGCATGCGCCCCCTTTGTCTACGGCGAGATGATGATTCGCTCGCCGTGGAGCAGCGGAGGCGTCATTCTCAAGGGCATCGATCCGGTACAGACCGGCGACGTGACCAGCCTGCGCGAAGATCTGCGGTGGGGAATCGACGGTGAGCTGACCACCCCTGCACAGCGCGCGGCGGTGTTCGAGCTGATGGCCACCGACATCCCGCCTCCAGCGGACGAAGAAGATGGTGCGCCCCTGCCTGGAATCATCATCGGCAAAGAGCTGATGGAGCAGCTGCAGGCCCATCCCGGCGACACGGTACAGATCATCAATCCACTGGGTGGCGGGGCTGGCCCCATGGGCATGCCGGTGCCACAGGTGCGCCCGCTGCGCATCGCTGCGGTGTTCGACTCGGGAATGTACGAGTACGACACCAAGTGGACCTACATCAGCAATGACACGGCCCAGAAGTTCCTGAAGCTGGGCGACACGGTGACGGGGCTCGAGGTCAAGGTCAGCCGGATCAACAACGTCGAGCGCATCTCGGCCGACATTGACGAGGCACTCAAGTACCCGCACTACACACGGCATTGGAAGAACCTGAACCAAGCCCTGTTCCAGGCGCTCAAGCTCGAGAAGCTCGTCATGGCGCTGATCTTGACCATGATTGTCGTCGTGGCGGCCCTGCTGATCATCACGACGCTGACCATGCTGGTCATCACCAAGAGCCGCGAAATCGCGATCATGAAGGCCATGGGGGCATCGTCGCGCTCCATCTTGCGCATCTTCATGATGGAGGGCGCGCTCATTGGACTTGTGGGCACGGTGCTGGGCACCATCATGGGTCTGATCGGCTGCTGGGGTCTGTCCAAGTACGACTACCAGCTCGAGACCGATGTCTACTACCTCGACACGCTTCCCGTGGTCGTGCAGCCCGAAGTCGTGCTGACCATTGGCGTCGGCGCATTCTGCATGTGCTTCCTGGCCACGATCTATCCCGCGATGAAGGCGTCGGGCGTCGATCCCGTCGTGGGACTAAGGTACGAGTGATGGCTGGGGTTCGCGTCGAAGTCACTGGGCTGAACAAGCAGTTCCGCAAGGCGGGAGTGACAATCGAGGTGCTCTCAGGCGTCGACCTGGTCCTCGAGCCGGGAGAGAGCGTCGCGGTTGTCGGACAATCGGGCTCGGGCAAGTCGACCTTTATGCACCTGCTTGGGCTGCTAGACCGCCCAACCACCGGCAAGATCAAGTTAAACGGCCGGGATCTGAGCCAGATGGCCGACACCGATCGGGACCGCATGCGCAGCCAGAGCATCGGCTTTGTCTTTCAGGCTCACAATCTGCTGCCGGAACAGTCGGCGCTGGGCAACGTCATGATGCCGATCCGCATTGCGGGCGCCCCCACATTTGTCGCCGAGAAACGAGCCAAGGCGCTGCTCGCGGCGGTGGGCCTCGGGCATCGCCTGCGGCATCAACCGGGCGAGCTGTCCGGCGGGGAACAGCAGCGGGTCGCGATCGCCCGTGCGATGGCCATGGGACCGGGACTGGTTCTGGCCGACGAGCCCACTGGCAACTTGGATCCCGACACGGCCGAGCAGGTGTTCCGCCTGTTCATGAGCCTCAATAGACAGCTCGGAAGCACCCTTGTCGTGGTCACCCACAGCGTTGAGCTGGCCAAGAAATTCCCTCGTCGTCTCATGCTCGAGCGCGGCCGGTTTGTGGACGACCGAATTTCATAGCGCCTGTGGGTGACGCTTGAGGCACGCGGTGGTGTTTGTGCTGCGTGCTCGCGATTCTTCTGACTCTGTTTCCGCTGTCCGCGTTGGCGGTGCCCACCGAGGTCCCCGATGCCGAGATCGCCCGCATCGAGGTGAAGGGTGTAGTCCGGGTTGAGTCGGCAGTGGTTCGAGGCGCCATGGACCTCCACCCTGGCGAGTTCCTGACCGCCGAGGCAGCTCGGAAGACCCTTTCCGACGTCCATCAGACCGGACTGTTCGACGACGTGCGTCTGGACTGGACACCCATCGGCTCTCGCGGGCGCGTCGTGCTGGTCGTGACCGTCGACGAAAAGCCAGCGGTTCGGGATGTGCACATCGTCGGCGCCAGCAAGCTCGAATCGTCCGATCTGCGCGAGCTGATTCCGCTGAAGTCGTGGACGGTGCTCGACGCAGAGCAGATTGCGGCCGGCGAGCAGGCTGTGCGCGACAAATACACCGAGGAGGGCTTCTACCTTGCGACAGTGGACACCGAGGTGGTCGAGGTCGACGGCGATGTGGTCGACGTGCGCTTTGTGGTCGATGAGCGGCGCAAGGTTCGGGTTGAACAGATTGTCTTCGAGGGAGTGCAAGCCCTGCCAGAGGCCCGCCTGCGCAGGTTCATGAGCACAAAAGAGGGGGGTGTGTTGCCGTGGATCACCGGGCGCGGGACCTATGACCCCGAGGAAGTGGATGTGGACCGGCAGCGCATTGGCCAGCTGTATTGGGAGGTCGGGCACCTCGATGTCGATGTGCCGGCGCCAGACGTGTTCCTGTCGACAGACGAGAGCGCTCTGTTCCTCACCTTTCACATCGATGAGGGCCGCAGCTACACCATCGGGGAGGTGGAGATCGAGGGAGATCTAGCCCCCGAGGAGGGTTTGTCCGAGGCCACACTGCGCGACCTGATTGACGGCCGCTCGGTCGTAGCCGTCGAGGAGTCACAGTGGAGGGAGGCCGCAGGGCGAGGGGCGCAGTCGACGCTCGATGACCGCTCTGGCCACTCGGTGCGTGTCGGAGACACCTTCGCGCTGTCTGCGGTACAGGCCGTCGCCCTGAAAGTACAGGCGCTGTACGGAGATCGCGGCTACGCCATGGTCCGCGTGAACCCGCAGCCCTACCCGCAAGCCGATGGGACCGTGCGCCTGGTCTATGGCATTGACATGGGCGACAAAGCGCGCCTGCGCATGGTGCACATCAAGGGCAACGATCCGACGTTGGACCGTGTTGTTCGACGGGAGCTGGGCGTGCACGAAGGGGAGCTGTGGCACGCATCCCGGGTCGAGGCCGCCCGCCAGGCCCTGCTGCGCAATGACTGGTTCTCTGAGGTGGTGTTCGAGGTTGTGCCTGTCGAGGACGGCTGGGTCGATCTGCGGATTGAGATCGAAGAGAAGCCTGTTCAGCAGGCATCTGTAGGGGTCAGCGCTGACCCAAGAGGCGGACTGGGTGGAATGGGCAGCTACCAGAGCGCCAACATCTTGGGCACAGGCATGCGCGGGGGGGCGCAGATTCGCTATGCGCCGGCAGACAAGTCCCTTTCCTTGAACTTGCACGAGCCGGCCTTGTTCGACTCCCCGTGGGACGGCACCATCGGACTGCATGCGATGAAGCAGAACGCTGGCCTCGATGAATGGAGGCGGGGTGCATCGCTGTCGCTGGGAAGGGCGCTCGACCCCAAGCGCGATGTGAGGCTGTCTGCGCGCTACAGCATCGACCACCGAGAAGTCCTCGGGCTCGACCCGTACCAGGAGCGACTGCTGGGGGGAGACCTGTTCCGCACAGGGCTGACGTCCAAGGCCACAATTGGGCTGTCTATCGACAAGCGGAACCGCCGACTGCACCCGACAAAGGGGTGGTACTTCAGCGCTGACACCTCGCTCGCGGGCGGGTTGCGGGTGAACGATTCGTCGGTCCTGTCCGCCCTTGGGGGGGACTTCAACTTCGCCGAGGCGTCGGCCAGTCTACGCCTGTACCAGCCAATCGACCCAGAACATCGGTTTGTGCTGCGGTTCAACAGCCAGGTCAGCACCATCCATTCCCTCGATGGCCGTGCTGTGCCCTGGGTCCATCGCTACCGAGTCGGCGGTGTGAACAGCGTGCGTGGCTACGCCCCCTTCTCGGTGGGAACCGCGATGTCCACACTGGACGGCGAGGACCCAAGTGCCGCTGAAGGCAGGCTGATCGTGGGCGGCACCAGCATGTGGGTGAACAACCTGGAGCTGGAGTGGAATGTGTTGCCGGCGGCAGGGCTGTCCGCCGTGGGCTTCATTGATGCGGGCAATGCGTTTGGGGACCCGTGGGGCAAGGGGGGACTCAGTCCGTCGCAGCTGCAGATGTCTGTGGGGGTGGGCGTGCACTGGAACAACTCGCCGATGGGCCCCATTCGGGTCGAGGTCGGGGTACCGCTCAACAGCGAGGATGGAAAGCTGCGCCCGGTGCCGCAGATCGGCTTTGGAGTGATGTTCTGAGATACAAGCCATGTCAGTAGTGCGGATCGAGCCCGGTTCGGCTAAACCGCCCCCGATGTTTCTTAGGACTGTCATCGCTGTGCTCCTTGGCCTGTTGCTTGCGCTGCCAGCGCAGGCTGAGCCACCGGCACCCGCCGAAGGCAGCGTGCTGCGAGTGCGGGTCGAGGGCAATCGCCGCATCGAGGACGCCATCGTTCTCGCCGCAATCCGCCTGCGCCGAGGCGAGCCGCTGACCGCATCGAAGGTGCGTCGCGACCTCAAGTCCGTCTATGCCACCGGCTTCTTTGACGATGTTCGCGTCGAAATTGTCGAGAAGGACGGCGGCATCGAGATTGTGTTCCAGGTCGAAGAGAAAGCCGCGGTGCGCGACGTGCGCATCGAGGGCAACAAGAAGATTGACGAAGAGGACATCCGCGAGGTTCTCGACATTCGCAGCTTCGCCGTCCTCAACGACAGCGATGTCAAAGCCAACGCCGACCGCATTCGCGATCTGTATGTCGAAAAGGGCTACTTCCTCGTCGATGTGCGCCCCGAGCTGTACGACATCAGCGACGACCAAGTCGAGCTGACCTTCTGGATCACTGAAAACCGCAAGGTGTTGGTCCAGCGCATCGACTTCTCTGGCAACGAGAACGTGCCCGAGAACAAGATCAAGCGCTTCATGCAGACCAAAGAGGGCGGCATTCTTCCGTGGCTCACCAGCCGCGGCACGTTCAAGCGCGACGACCTCGACATTGACCTCGAGACCATTCGCTACGTCTTCCTCGAAGAGGGCTACGTCGACGCACAGGTGCAGCCCCCCAAGGTCTACCTGTCCCCGGACAAGCGCTACATCTTCATCTCCATCCATGTCGACGAGGGGCCGCAGTACACGATTCGCGGCGTCGACGCGGTGGGCGACTTCATGCCTGAAGAGGGCCTCACCAAAGAGGCCGTGCTCGAGCTGACCAAGGGCCGCTTGGTCGTCGATGTGCAGGAGTCACAGTGGCGAGAGGCCACTGGTGCGGGCCCACGGCGGTTCGCCATCGACGGCAAGGGACCCAAGCTCGAAGACGGCGATGTGTTCAAGCTGTCGACTCTGCAGGCCGTGCAGCAGGCCATCACTGACCTGTACGCCGACAAGGGCTACGCGTTCGTCAACGTGGTGCCGCTGCCCTACACCGACCCCGACACCAAGGTCGTCGACGTCCAGTTCGAGATCGACAAGGGCGACAAGGTGCGCATCGGCCGCATCAACATCACCGGCAACGACCCGACGCTCGATAAGATCGTGCGACGCGAGATCCTCGTCAACGAGGGCGAGCTGTACCACGGCAGCCAAATTCGGGCGTCTCGCGTCCGGCTCGAGCGCCTAGGCTACTTCGACAAGGTCGACATCAGCACCCCACGTGGCGATGGCGCCGACGTGCTCGATCTGAACGTCAAGGTCAACGAGCAGCCCACCGGCAGCTTCAGCCTGGGGCTCGGCTACAGCAACCTCGAAAACTTCGTGCTGACGGGCAACATCAGCAAGAACAACTTCTTGGGGCTCGGCTACATCATGTCCGCGGCCATCAACTGGTCCGGCGTGCGTCGCCAGTGGAACGCCAGCCTCTTTGACCCGTACTTCCTCGACTCTCGGTGGACGCTCAAGGTCGATGGCTACAACATCACCCGACGTTTTCAGCTCAACGAGTTCCAGCGCGGCTCGTCGATGGCGGTCGGTCGCTACCTCGATCCCCGCGACGACGTGCGGCTGACCCTTGAGTACACCATCGAGAACGTCGGGCTGACCTCCCTCGATCCGTTCAAAGAGAAGATGCTTGGCGGCGACCTGTACCGCAACGGCCTGACATCCAGCTTGGGCGTGAACTTCAACGTCGACAAGCGCAACAACCGCATCCAGGCCACCAAGGGCGTGTTCGCCAGCTTGGCGGCCGAGCTCGCAGGTGGGTTCCGGGTGGGCGACGAAGCAGTCCTGTCGCTGCTGGGCGGCGAGTTCAACTTCGTCGAGACCCGCGGCAACTTGCGCGTCTACCAGCCCCTCATCAAGGGCAAGGGCGACTTGATGGTGTTCCGCCTGAACAGCACCATTGGCCGCATCTGGACCACCGATGGCAAGGTCCTGCCGTTCATCCATCGCTACCGAGCAGGCGGCATCAACAGCGTGCGCGGCTACAACTGGTTCTCATTGGGACCGCAGATCCGCAGCACCGGCAGCGATGACCCGATTCAGGCTGACGAGACGCTGGTGGTCGGCGGCACCGAGACCTGGATCAACAACATCGAAATTCAGTCTCCGATTGTGCGTGCGGCAGGCATCAGCGGAGTGGTCTTCTTTGACGCCGGCAACGCCTTTGGCGATCCCTGGGGCAACGGCCACCTCAATCCGTTTGGCCTGCGCTTTGCCTACGGTGCAGGAGTTCGTTGGCAGTCGCCCATCGGCCCGCTGCGCTTCGAGTACGGCATTCCCGTCAACCCGCGCGATGGCGAACGCAAGAGCGTGTTCGACTTCTCGATTGGAAGCTTCTTCTGATCATGGGCCTTGTACAGCTTGGCCAGCAGGCTAAATGGCCGACTTCCCGGAGAATCCGATGATCCGAACCCTGATTGTTCTCGCAGCCCTGTTCATGGCCATCCCGGCCTGGGCCACCACTGTGGCCATTGTGGACTTCGAGCGCGCAGTGAACGAGACCACCGAGGGCAAGGCCGCCCAAGCTCGGCTGGACACCATGCTCTCCTCGCGTCGCGGCGAGCTCGAGAAGCTGCAGACCGACTACCAGAAGATGGTCGAGGACTACCAAGCACGGGCGCTGATTCTGTCCGAGGGCGCACGTGCCGATGCCGAGCGCGAGGTCATGCGCAAGCAGCAAGAGCTCACCCAAAAGTCCATGCAGTACGAGCAGGAGATGCAGCAGACCTACCTGACGCTGCTGTCTGATCTCGACGAAAAGATGCGCACCATGACCACCGAAATCGCAGCTGAAAAGGGCTACGACGTGGTGCTGAACAAGGCCGCAACGGTGTACGCGGGTCCCGGTCTGATCGACATGACCGACGACCTCATCAAGCGCTACAACAACAAGTGACCTGGACCACCGGCCAGCTGGCCGAGCTGGTTGGAGCCGAGTGCGAGGGCGCGGCTGACCGCGTGCTGCTCGGTGTCGCATCGTTGGCCAACGCTGGCTCCGATGAGCTGTCGTTCTGTACAGGCGGCCGCTATGCGAGTTTGTTGCCAGACACCCAAGCCGGCGCGGTCATTCTCAGAGATGGCGACGTCCCGACCAACACAGTGGCGTTGCGCCACCCGGAGCCGCGCGTGGCCTACGCCCGCGCTGCCGCGGCAATGGTCCCGCTGGCGTGGCCGGAGCCTGGAATCCATCCGCTGGCGTCGGTGCACGATGAAGCGACCGTGCACCACACGGCGTCCGTGGGGCCATATGCTGTCATCGAGCAGGGAGCGGTTGTCGGAGAGCACAGCTGGGTCATGGCTGGAGCCTATGTCGGCCAAGAGGCCGTGCTGGGCCTTCGCTGCCGCCTGATGCCGCATGCGGTGGTCATGGAGCGCTGTGTGCTCGGCAACCGCGTCTGGCTGCAGCCGGGAGCGGTCATCGGAGCCGACGGCTTTGGCCACGTGCCCACACCGCAGGGCCCGCTGCGGGTGCCGCAGCTTGGGCATGCGGTTCTCGAGGACGACGTCGAAGTCGGCGCCAATGCGTGTGTGGATCGGGCCGCGCTCGACCAGACCGTGGTGGGGCAGGGCACTCGGCTCGACAACTTGGTGCAGGTCGCCCACGGCGTGCGCATCGGACGCGATCCAGCCAACGAGGTCTGCATTCCCAC
>CAYYHT010000212.1:0-10331 GCA_964471355.1 uncultured Enterobacteriaceae bacterium | reverse complement strand
GTATTGAGCCGCCAATTATGTTTAGTTTTTCAGCATTTCAGGGATGTAGGTTGATTAACATGGGCTGCAGTCATGTGCCGAAGCCCAAGATGACCGCCACTTGCACGGCATCAAGCAGCACCACGCGAGTCCACCAGCCACGCACGCTTGGCAGCTCGCGGCCGGGCCAGAAGCGCTCGATGGCGATCATTGCAACGGCAAAGATGGCGACGACGATGGGGACAGACACGGGGCCTCCTTGTCTGCCTTGCGCCTATGGGTGCGCGCCGACGCGGGTTTGAGCCTCGCATCACACCTGAGTGAAACGGATGTGAACGGCGACGGGAACCGATTCACGACGCGCAGGTCGGGTAGAATCAGAGCCGCTTCCCCTTGGCTCCCTGCCTCTCCCTCCCTCCCCACCTCTTCTGGACGGCCCCATGTCCGTACGAACTGGACTCGAAGTCCTGCTCAGCGACCACCTCGATTCCCTCAAGGGCGCCCGCGTTGGCTTTTGCTGCAATCAGACAGCCATCGCCCCCGACCTCGAGCACGCCGTCGACAAACTGACCGCAGCGGGGGTCAATCTGGTGCGCCTGTTCGCTCCCGAACACGGTGTGCGCGCGACTGTACAGGACATGGTCGGCCTCGACGAAGCCACCGACCCGATCACCGGCCTGCCGGTGGTGTCGCTGTACAAAGACAGCGCAGCCTCTCTGCATCCGCCGGCAGAAGCACTCGCCGATCTGGACGTGTGCCTGTTCGACATCCAGGACATTGGGGCCCGCTACTACACCTACCAGGCCACGCTGGGCTTCATCATGGCGGTCGCAGGCACCACCAACACCAAGGTAGTCGTGCTCGATCGACCGAATCCCATCAATGGTGTCGATGTGGAGGGGAACTGCGTCAATCCCGGCTTCGAGAGCTTTGTGGGCGCTTACCCCATCGCGGTCCGGCATGGCATGACCGTGGGAGAGCTTGCGGGCTACTTCCAGCAGCACTGCGGCGTCACCTGTGAGACCGAGGTGATTCGCTGCCAAGGCTGGGACCGCCGGCACTGGTTCGACCAGACGGGCCTGCCGTGGGTCTATCCATCGCCCAACATGCCCACCCTCGAGACCGCCGCGATCTACCCGGGCATGTGCCTGATTGAAGGCACCGATTGGTCCGAGGGCAGGGGCACCACGCGTCCCTTCTTCTTGGTGGGAGCACCTGGCGTCGACCCCCAAGCACTGACCATCGCTTGTCGCGAAGGGGCTGCTCGTGCAGGCCTCGAGGGGGTTGGATTCCGTCCCGCCGCCTTCCTGCCGGGCTACCAGAAGTGCGCGAACACCGACTGCACTGGCGTCGAGGTCCACCTGCTTGACCGCGACAAGATGCACGCGCTGCTGCTGGGCATGGTGGTCACCGAGGCCTGCTACCGGGTTGGCGGAGCGGACTTTGCTTGGCGCACCAAGACCTATGAGTTCGTCGACGACCCTGTCGCCATCGACTTGCTCACCGGCTCGACCGAGTTCCGCGAGTGCGTGGAATCCGGCGGCAGCCTACGCGATGTGCTTGCCGCTTGGGAGCCCCAGCGACAGGGCTTCCTTGCGCGGCGCGAGGGCTGCCTGCTCTACTGATCTGTTGTTCGATCAGTCGGTCGGAGCGATGACCATCAGGCGCGCCTGACCACCACCGAATCCGTTCCAGGTACAGGTGCCGCTACCGCCGGAGTTCCGGACGAGCAACTTGACGTTGTGAGCGACGCCTTCCTGGAGCGTCTTGACTCCGCTCATGTCGAGGAATGGCGACCACTCAAGACCGTTCTGGGGCTGCATGATGATGCCCTGGCCGTGGCTGTTGGCTCCCAGTCTGACTCCGTCGATCTCGAGGCGGTGTGCGCCGTGGCATGTCGTCGAGAGCGGGTGGGACTGGACTGCTTGGCCCATCACCAGCGCCTGCCGTGAGGCGGAGCCGGTCATCGTGAAGTCCAGCGACGCGATCTCGATCCAATCGGCGCCCGTTGTGTCGGACACAGGGCCATCGGGGCTCTCGGCATAGAAGACCTGACCCGTTGGCAGTGCAAAGCCGACGAGCGACATGTGGGTGTTGCCGACCACGGAGCCCGCGCCAGTCGTGACCTTGCTGCGCAGGTTCACGGTGTGTGAACCGGGGGTTACGGCCTGTACGCCGAACATGGCCGTCGGCCGCCACCACTCCTCGGTATAGGTCGAGACCGACTGTTCGCCGGTCGTGTCGTTGCCCAGCTCGGAGCCGTCGAGGCTGAACCGAAAGCGCGCCTGTGCCTCGCCGGCGGTGTGGTGGTTGTTGCCGTGCCAGGTGGTGTGGCTGAGCATGACCAGATCGGAGTCTTCGGCGACGTCGACGGTGATGCCAGCGCCGTAGACGTCCTGCCACGAAGAGTTCAGAGATAGGCTGCCGCTGTGGCTGACTGCCATCGGAGTCGCTGCGGGCATCGCAACGGCCGCCATGCGTGAGCGACCGTATTCGGCGCTGTCGCCCTGGTAGCCGCAGGTGCCGTCGTTGTGGTTGTCGCCGACCTGAAGTCGGATGCTGTGCTGTCCGCCCTCGACTGCCGATCCCGTGAATGCGAGACGCGGCGCCCAGTGGCTGCGCGTGTGGGAAACGACCGGGTACGGGCGGTACAAGGTCTGGCCGTTCAACAAGACGCGCTCGATGTTGTGGCACGTGCCGCTGGACATGCGCAGCGTGCCCGTCGATGCGATGAAGAGCTTTGCGTCATCGCGCAGCGTGAAGTCGAGGTCGAGGTCGTTGTAGTCGTTGTCCGAGTTGTTGCGGTAGTTGAACTGCGGCGCCATGGAGACGCGTGTGAAGACGCGGTCCGACGGGGGTGTCACTGACTTGCAGATTGCGGTGAAGTCGGCGGAGTTGAAGCCCGTCAGGACCTGGCCGGCCGGGCACTCGGTTGCCGTGGGGCCCCCCGTGTGTGTGTGGTTGCCGGCAGCAACCAAGCCCGCGCTGGGTCCAACGGGAATGGCGGCGATCGGAATGAGTCCTGAGGTGATGGACTCGCCAGCGTGCTCGTGAGCGTTGTCTGCTTGGCAACCCCAGGCACCAGAGGCGTAGACGGCAACTTGGTCGTCAGTGCACGCGAGCGATGCCATGACACCGATGGTCGAACCACCGGCGATGGCGCTGGAATCGATCATGCCCGTGGAGTCGATGACGGTCGTGCCATCGACACTGATCGACGACGCGTCAATCGCGGCTCCCGGGGCGATGTTTGCTGCGTGAAACGCGTAGGGAACGGTATGCAGCTGGACGCGGTTGCCGAGGTCGGCGCCGCCGTCGACGGCGATGGAGAGCCAAAGGTCGGATCCGTCGAAGTCGCCGGGGTTCATGGGGGTGACGGCACCCAGGTCGACGTTGTAGTACCCGTTGTCGAACGACACCGAGGTCTGGACTTCGTTCCACACTTCCGTGCCGCTGGAGGGGGCGCCCCAGATGCCGAACTCAAGGTCATAGGCGCCGTCGAGCGGCACCCCCGAGCTGTCCATCAGCCGGCCTTGGTGGCTCATTGAGTTGGGGACAGCCTGGGCGGATGAGGCAATCATCGCGGACAGGGCACAGAGGGCAGTCAGTTTACGCATGGGGAACTCCGGTCAGTGGGGGGATGCTAGCCGGTATTGGCGGCTGCGCCCAGAGTTGCCCCTGCATTTGTTCCGCGGCCTATTCCGGCTGGAACAGGCGCGGATCCATGCAGCTGTCGTCTGCGACCTGCACGCTCTTGGCGATGGCCACGGCCTCGGGCAGGATGTTTGCGCAGTAGAACTCGACGTTGCGCAGCTTGCCGATGAGGTGGTTGGTCTCGCCCTTTTCGGCGATGAGCGCCTTGGCGATGCGCGCTTGATTCAGGCTCTCGATGCCCAGGACGATGACGCCCATCATGCGCTGGAAGGGAGTCGCCTGCAGCATGGTGCCCTTGAGGTCGCCCTTGGCGCCCAGCTGGCCCAGGTGCATGGCGGCGGCGCCTGCATTGCTGACGGCCTTCTCGAGGGCTGCGGCCTGCTTGTCGAATCCGGCGGCCTTGCCCTCGGCAATGCGGCCCATGGCGTCTTGCATCCACTCCATGAACAGGGCTCCGCCCTTCATGCGCATCTTGCGTCCCAGCAGGTCCATGGCCTGAACGCCGTTGGTGCCCTCATAGATGCTGAAGATCTTGGCGTCACGCACCAGCTGCTCGACGGGGTACTCGCCGATGTAGCCGTAGCCGCCGAAGCATTGCAATGCGCTGACCGAGACTTCGAAGCCGACGTCGCTGCAGTGCGCCTTGAGGATGGGAACAAGCAGCTCGACCTGTCCCTTCATCTCGTTCTTGCCGACACCGGCTTCGGCGAGGTCAAGACGAGCTGCCATGCGGCAAATCAGCGAGCGCATGGCCTCGACCTGACACTTCTGCCACATCAGCATGCGGCGGACGTCCGGGTGATTGACGATGGCGACGCGAGGGGCGTCGGCGTTCTTGAAGTTCTCGATGCTGGTGCCCTGAACGCGCTCGTTGCAGTACGCCAACGCATAGCGGTAGGCCGCGGCCGCAACCGCGACGCCCTGGCCGCCGACGCCGATGCGGGCCTCGTTCATCATGTGGAACATCAGCGGCATGCCGCCGCCCTCTTCGCCGATCAGGTGACCCTTGCAGGGCATGTCTGTGCCCAGTGCCAACACGCAGGTGGCCGAGCCGTTGATGCCCATCTTGTGCTCGATGCCCACGACCTTGGCGCCGTTGCGCTCGCCGATGTTCATCTCGTCGTCGAGGTGGTACTTCGAGACCAGGAACAGGCTGATGCCGCGGGTGCCTTCAGGGGCGCCGGGGGTCTTGGCCAAAACCAGGTGGATGATGTTCTCGGTGAAGTCGTTGTCGCCGCCGCTGATGAAGATCTTCTCGCCTTCGAGCAGGTAGGCGCCGTCTTCGCCCTCGATGGGGGTCGCCTTGCAGCGGTTGTCGCCAACGCTAGTGCCGGCTCCGGACTCGGTCAGGCACATGGTGCCGCCCCACTCGCCGGCGAACATCTTGCTCGCGTACTCGACGTTCTTGCCCTCGGGGCCGAACTTCGCGACGACGCGGCCCGCTGCAGCCGCGAGTCCCGAGTACATCCAGAATCCGCATGCGCCCGCAGTCATCATCTCGGAGACCAAGATGCTGATGATGGGAGGAGCGCCCATGCCTCCCCACTCGGGAAGTGCGGTCAGGCCGGTCCAGCCACCCTCTGAGACGAGTGCCCAGGCTTCTTTGTAGCCCTTGGGGGTGGTGACATTGCCGTCAGCGTCCAGCTTGCAGCCTTCGCGGTCGCCAGGACCGTTGATGGGGTGCAGCACCTCGACGGCCATCTTTTCGGCCTCTTCGAGGATGGACCAGCAGGTGTCAGCGTCCCAGTCTTCGTACTTCTCGACGCCAGCGAACTCCTCGTCGATCTTCAGCTGATCGAAGAGGATGAAGCGCATGTCGGTCATGTCGATGGTGAGTTCTGTGCTGCTCATGGGAGCGCTCCCGGGAAAATGAACCGCCATTCATTCGGCGGATAAAGCATGGGTACAGTTCGTAACGATGCGCATCTGTAGCCGCAATGAGCCGACGGCCCGGCCCGCGCGTATTCGAGCACCGAGGCCGCTACTCGTCGGGCGTCCAAGGTGCGGGCACGCCCTCTTCCCAGGTCACGAAGTAGAAGCGGTCGCTGGAGAGGGCGTCGGTGAACTCAAAGCGAACGGTTCGCGGCCGGCCGTCGTCGGTGGTGGCCTCGACGGTGGCACGGAAGTCGGGGGTCGTGAACTGTGAGCCGGCTGCAAATGCGTGTTCGGGGCTCCAATAGACCCGCCCCAGCTTGCCCGCCAGCATGCCCTGCTCGGCATGGATGCGCAGGGTGTTTGGGTCCACTTGAGTGACCTCGGCATCGGGTGCGCTCGGGGCCAAAATGACGGTGCGCATCGGGCAGGGGCGGCCATTCACCGCGTTGATGACCGGCACATAGTAGGCGAACAATTCGTGGCCCGAGATCCACACCCAGGTGCGTGAGGGGGCGGCATCGTCCGCCGGGGCTTGGTCGGCGTACCGCTCCATCGTCTGCAGTCGTTCGTCGGCATCGGCGGCTCGACCGACCAGCATGCCCGGCGCGATCAGCAGATGAGCCAGCACCAACAGGCGGATCATCACTGAATCCAGCCGCCACGTCTCGGCCCCCTCTGCCTCCTCACAGCGAATCTTGAACAGAAGCTTGGCGATGAGCGGAGCCATGCCTAGTCCCGCCCACAGCAACAGACGGCCGGCGGGTGGCGCCGCGGCAAAGGGGATGGCAGACAGCACCATGCCGAGCAACAGGAAACGGGCGATGGCATCGTCTTTGAGTTGTCTGTGAACGAGGAGGATGAAGAGCAGCAGGACGGCAGCACCGGCGGCCGCGGTGCCAAGCTGCACGGCTTGGGGCATGGCAATCCAGGGTTCGATCGGCACCTGAGTCAGCAGGCCACCCAGCATGACCGGCACCCGCGTGAGCACGGCACCGACGAACTGCAGCGGGTCGGCACCGGGATCGACGTACAGCAGCGTGCCCTTGGCGCCGAATCCAGCCAGGTCGTAGGCGACGCGCCACAACGCCGTGACGACAGCGTAGGGGGCCAGGGGCAGCAGCCGATCTCGCCAGCTCCCTTCTTGGGTGATCTGCCACGCGAACAACCACGGCAGCAGGGCCACCGCACTCTCTCCACAAAGCAGCGCGGTCGTGTACAGGGCCACGCCGACGGGAAGTCCCCAGGCAGCGCCTTCCTTGAAGCGCACGTGTGCATGCAGGGCCAGCATGGCGACCGTCATGGCCACCAGCGCGTTTCGATTCGCCAACCAAGCGACGGTGGTGGCGTGGGCGTCGTCAAAGGCGAAGGCCCACAGCGCCACTCCAGCCACCCATGCATGGGGCATCCAGCGTTGGTATAGCGACCCCACGACAGCCAGAAGCAGGGCGTACCAGACCAGTGATTGGGCGTGATGCAGCACCAGGGCGTCGGGCCACAGCCAGTAGTCGAGCTGGTGAGTCATCACCGAGAGAGGCCGAAAGAAGTGCAGCTGCACGGCGTCGTTCTGCCACCATTGCATCAAGCCGGCTTCGCGGTACAAGTCGGCGTGGTCCGTGCGTCCCGGGTAGTGCTGAAAGAAGGTCCACCACGGCTCTCCGTTCGTCGGCATCACGTCGAGTCCCTGCATGCGCGCCCGCTGGCGCCAGTCCTCGAGGGACAGGCCGCCGGTCAGTGAGCCCGCGCAGAGCACCGCACCGCCAAGCGCGATGAACCAGAGGCTGCGCGGATCGCGCAGACGTCCCAGCAAGGGGGTGTCAGTGGCCGCTGCGGGGTCGTCCATCGCTGGACGGTACCACCGCGTACACTGTGCGCCATGCTCATCCTGCTCGCCATCGCCTGTTCGGGGCCAGACCTCCCATCCGTGGTCATCGAGGCCGATCGATCCGGTCACCTCTTCAACCGGCCCTTTCCGTCCGACGAGCTGCTGGACAGCGACGGCACCGTCAACCTGACCGACTTCCCCGATGCCGGGACCGAGCTGGGCACCTCCTTTGTTCAGGGATGGTCGCGCCAGGCAGGGGAGACGGTGATGGGCTGGTCGGCTCTGGCACCCGTCGCCGTGCGCTTCGATGCCCCCGTCGAGGTGCCCGCCCAGACCGCTGGGAACGACGAGGATGTGGTGCGCTTGGTCTCGGTCCAGTCCGGACACCAACCTGCGCTGCAGACTCGCTTTGTCGCCGACCCCGACACCGACCCATTCCTCGCGCGCAATCTGTTGCTGTTGCAGCCGGTGCCTTGGGATGCCCTGCGCAGCGGCGAGACCTACGAGCTGTGGATCGACCCGGACTTCGCCAACTCCGAGGCGCAACCGGTCTCCTCCTTCACTGTGCAGGACAGTCTCGGACAGCTGGCCGCTCTGCGCGTGGCGACGGACGCGATGCTCGACGCCGACCCCTCGATGCTGCAGGCGGTGGACCTCAAGCGGGTGACGGGCATCGAGTACGACACAGCGGGCACATCGCCCTCGGGCAAGGACGCCACCGAGTTCACTGTCACCTTTGAAGATGGCAGCACCGAGATCTCCTACTCCTTCACTCGAGATGGTCTCGACCCGGCGGTCATCGACCTGAGCGACGACAGCATGGAGGTGTGGCAGGCCACGATTCAGACCGTCGCCTTCCAGGATCTGTCCGGTCAGCCATACGGCTCTCCAGGAATCTCGTTCCTGAGCGACTTCGACAAGTCCGATGGCTGGATTGCCTACGACGCTGACGGTGGGCTCGCTTCGACGCAAACGGCCGAGGCGATGCGCATCGTGATGCAGATTCCCAAGGCGGGCACGCCAAACGCTGTCATGACCTGGGACCACGGCACCGGTGGCCATGCCTACAACGCGGTCAACCGGGTGGGAGGCGAGGACTTCACTCGCTACCGGGCGGCGTTCACCGATGCAGGGGTCGCCATCGTCAGTCGCGACCAGCCCCTGTACGGCACGCGCTTTCCGCTGATCGACGAGGGCTTTGGTGCGTCCATCGGCTTCTACAACATCGGCAATCTGCCGGCTTGGCGGGACAACCAGCGCCAGGGTGGGGTCGATCACCGCGTGCTGCATCGCTTCTCGACCGAGGTGCTGCCGGGCCTGTTCCCGGGCCGGGTCTCGGCAGATCGGGTGGGCGCCTTTGGGCACAGCCTGGGCTCGGTCACGGCTCACATCGGGCTGGCCATTCAGCAAGGTGATGGCGCCGAGCACGCGCTGATGTCGGGCGCCGGAGGCAACTTCACCTACTACGCGACCGACACGGGCTTGCTTGGGTCAGACAACGACGTGGTCGGGCTGCTTGGGCCACTTCTGGGCGTCGAGCTGCCAGACAACCCGACGGGCTCCCAGGCGGTCGGAGCCCTGTTGGGGGTGCCGGAGGCCGGCTGGGACGAGGTCGATGGACTGCACCCGGCGCTCGGGCTGTTCCAGCTGATCATGGACCCATCCGACGCGCTGGCTCTGGCCCCGCATCAGGTCACCCGCGAGACCGTGGTCATGGGGGTTGGCGACTTTCAGGTGCCCAATTTCACCACCGAGTGGATGGTGCAGGGGACCGCCGACAGCACGCTGATCGAGTGCCAGCCGCTGGGAGACTACGACCCTCATCAGTGCTTCTTTCGCGAAGACGAGGGCTTCGATGCGGTCGAGCAGTACCTGGACGACCTGACCGGGCCATAGGGGCTAGAACAGGGCTGACAGCGCCTCTTGCACCGTGCGCACGCCAATGACCTTGAGGTTGTCGGGTCCGTCGTCGACGCAGCTCATGGGCACAATCGCGCGATGAAAGCCGTGCCTTGCGGCCTCTTTTAGGCGCAGGGCAGGGTGAGGGACGGCGCGCACTTCGCCCACCAGGCCGACCTCGCCGAACAACACGGTGTGCGCATCGACGGGGACATCGGACAGACTGCTGGCCAAGGCTGCGATGAGGCCAAGGTCGGCGGCGGGCTCGGTCAGTCGCACGCCGCCGGCCGCATTGGCAAAGATGTCGCGGTCATGCAGGGGCATGCCTGATTTTTGGAGGACTGCGACGAGCATCTGCAGGCGGGTGCGGTCGACTCCGACACAGGTGCGGCCGGGGGTCGCGGGACCGGGCTGGCCGACCAGCGCTTGAATCTCGGTGAGCAGCGGACGCGAACCCTCGAGGCTGGCGATGATGGTGGTTTTTGGAGCGTCGCTGACCCGTTCGGCGAGCAGGCGGGCGCTCGCGTCGGGTACCTCGAGCAGTCCCGCTTCGACCATCTCGAACAGGCCGAGCTCGCCGGCGGGGCCGAAGCGGTTCTTGACCGAGCGCAAGATGCGCAGCGACGAGCGGCCGTCGCCTTCGAAATAGACGACGGTGTCGACGAAGTGCTCGAGAATCTTTGGGCCGGCGAGCTGTCCGGACTTGGTGACGTGGCCCACCAAAATGACTGCGGTGTTGGTCGCCTTGGCAAAGGTCATTGCACGGTGGGCGACCTCGCGAATCTGGCTGACCGAGCCCGGAATGCTGGTGACATGCGGCAAGCTGACGGTCTGCACGCTGTCGATGACCATGACCGACGGCTTGACCTCGCGTGCCATGGCTTCGATGTGCTGGAAGTCGGTGTGGGCCAGCAGGAGCAGGTCCGAGCCCGCGACCCCCAGTCGCTGTGCACGCAGGTGCACCTGGCGTGGCGACTCTTCGCCGGTGACGTACAGCACGGTCAGGCCCTTTTGGGCGAAGCGGTGGACGGCAGAGAGCAGCAAGGTCGACTTGCCGACACCTGGATCGCCGCCAATCAGCACGAGGCTGCCCGCAACGAGG
>CAYYHT010000211.1:0-10346 GCA_964471355.1 uncultured Enterobacteriaceae bacterium | reverse complement strand
AGCTGGAAGGCCTACCAGCGTCTGGTGCTGGCACTCAAGCTCAACAACGACGAGCAGTCCGCCCACGACACCATGCGGACCTACCGCGACAGCTTCGGCCGACTGACCATTCGCCGCGTCGAAGCCACGGGCATCAACTTCAACAAGGTGCAGGCCCCGTTCACCCCCGACGAGCGAGCGAGCATCCAGTACGCGACCACCCGCCTGCTCGAGACGGGCGGTTTTGACGGCATGGTTCCCGCCGGCGAGTACAAGCTCGGCGACAAAGACGTGCTGGTCGTTCCCGGCCTCAAGCCCGTGCTGATTCACCGCGAAGAAGGCGACGGCAACAAGAAGTAGCCGTCAGTAGTTCTCGCCTTGATTCTGCGGCACCGTGACCGTCACCAGCTCTCCAGACTTGGCTGCCGCCGAGCCTGACCGGTAGATTCGGCTGGTCTTGAGCACTCCGGCGTGTCCGCGAGCTCCGTTGACCGCCGCGTCCAGAACCGGCGTCGGAAAACAGAAGTACCAGAACTCGGGCGTGGAAGACTCGCCGTTGAGGTAGGGCGCGGCAACGACCACCATCGCCCCATCCAGCTCGGGCAGCCTCTCGACGGCGGATAACCAGTACTTCAGCTGGGTCTGCAGAACATCGCGGTACACCAAATAGGCGCGCCCGCGAGGCCGCCGATCATCGCTGAGCTGGCTTGGATAGGCCGTCTGTTCGGTGAAATACAGCTTGCCTTCGAACTGCTGAATGCTGAAGTCGTAGTCACCGCGATCGGTAAAGACCCCCTTGCCGCGCAGGTCATCGACCATCTGCCAAGCCCGCTCACCAGTCAGCGAGCGGCTGTCAAAGGCCGCACCCTCTCCGGGCACCGTGGCAATCGCGCGCAGCTTGATCTTGGCCTTCTTGCCTCCGACGACCTCGCACTCTGTGCTGCCGATCGGCTGTTCGTCGCCATCGACATAGGTCAAGAACTGGGCCCTGGCCTTGCCCAGCTTCTTGTCGAGGGTGGCCTCGGCTGCGGCGAGTGCCGCCGAACAGTCCGTGCCCTTGAAGGTCTCGCTGGCCTTGTAGACCGCCACCGACCGAAACATCGACACCGAGTCCGGCAATCCTCTGTCGAGGGTGACGGGCTCGGCGATTGCGAGTGTCGAGAGCAGTGCCAGGAACAAGAGAACCCCTCGTTCCCGGCAGGGTACTACGCCTGGGGTGCGGGCGTTCCGGCGGTCCCGGTGAGGGCCTCGGGAACGTTGTTGTACGCAGTGACTGCCGCGAGGCTGCCCAAGAAGAGGGGCACAGCCACGCCGCCAAACTCCGCCGCCATCAGATGGGTGCCGATGGCGCCGACCATCGTGGCGCCTGCCAACATCGCGCCGTAGAAGCGAGTCTTGGACAGCACAAGCAGCGCAGCGGCGACCCATTCAGTGGCGCCAGTGAAGTACATGAAGCCGAGTCCGTAGCCCCAGATATCCACAAAGTTGGTGACCATCATCGGGTCCGCCGAGAGCTTGGCAAATCCAGCGCCGAACATGGCGAAAGCCAACAGGCCGAAAGTTGCTGTAAGGGCGATGTTTTTAACGGTTTCCATGGTGACAATCTCCGTTGCGTTGTTCACATCCAGAAGATAAGCGGTGCGTCTGCGGTGCAAATGCAGCAAGAATGCACCTCATTGTCCAAATATTGCTGCGGGCTCAATACGATGGCTTCTACCGATGAAATGGCGACCTTTGTCCAGGTGATCGACGGTGGTTCTCTTTCCGCAGCGGCGCGACATTTGGGGGTTCCGCGCTCGACGGTGAGCCGTCAGCTGGCCCGACTCGAAGAGCGACTGAACGTGCGGCTGCTGCAGCGCACCACTCGGACGATTCACCTGACCGAGGCGGGCACCGAGTACTACCGACGCGCCCGCAGCATCGTCGGAGATATTCGCGAAGCCGAAGAGGCGGTCAGCCAGCTCGACGGCGTGCCTCGAGGCCTCCTGCGAATCTCGGTTCCCAGCGGCGGCGGATCGGAGCGGTCAAGCGCCCTCATGACTGGTTTCATGAAGATGTACCCCGAGGTCACCCTCGAGGTGGTTCACGACAACCGTCGGGTCGACCTGATCGCCGAGGGCTTCGACATTGCCTTGCGCGGCGGCAACAACCCCGACAGCTCGCTCATCGCTCGGCGAATCGGCACGGCGATGCGGCTGTGCGTCGCCTCCCCGGCCTACCTGGACGAACACGGCAGACCGCAAAAGCCCGAGGACCTGGTGAACCACGCCTGCCTGCGCGGCACGATGGACAATCACATCGAGCGCAGCTGGGGACTCTTTGCGGGGGGACGCATCTCGGTCGACGGCCCACTGGTCAGCTCGAGCGTCTCGTTGTTGGTCGACTCGGCCCTCGCCGGACTCGGAATCGCCTGCGTGCCCATCATTGGCTACCGCGAGCTGCTGCGCTCCAAAGAGCTCGAGCTCGTGTTGACCGACACGGTTGGCTCAACCGGATCGCTGCAGATTGTGTACCCGGCGCGGGAGCACCTGCCGGCAAAGGTGCGCGCCTTCATCGACTACGCGGTGCCCCTGCTGATCGAGATGCTCGCTCCACCCGAGGGCTGCCCCGACCACTGCTGAGCGTTGCGCAACCGGCACGCGATCCACACCAATGAAGGCGGGTTTTGTCCCGTCAGCTCGGCGGCTCCAACTCGGAGCTACAATCCGCAACGAGGAGAGTTCTCATGACCCCAACAACCCGAGTGGTTCGCATCAGCGCGCTATCAATTCTGGCCGGAGTGGGCTGCGGTGGCGGCGGTGGCGGCGCAGGCGGCGGTGGCGGCGGTGGCGGCGGTGGCGGCGCAGGCGGCGGTTGCGGATGGACAGCCGACGACATCGAGGCGGACTGGATGGTCTGCGCCGGTTAGCCGCGCGTCATGCGCATCGAGGTCCACAAGTTCGGGGGGACCAGCGTTGGCTCCCCCGAGCGCATTCAGTCCGCCGCCGCCCTGATCCAAGAGCAGGCAGCCGGCAAGCAAATGGTTGTTGTCAGCTCGGCAATGACCGGGGTCACTGACCAGCTCGTCGCTGCCGCAACCGCTGCCGCGTCGGGAGAACGACAGCGCGGAATCGACCTGATCGCCGGCATTCGCCAGCGGCATCGGGACGCGTTGGCAGCGCTGGGGCAAGACCCTGACGTCGCCGCGGACGTCGACCGTCTGTGCGAAGAGGCCGAGTACATCGTTCGCGCTTCGGTCTACCTGGGCGAGGTGACAAAGCGCGCCCGAGATCGCCTGTACGCCACCGGCGAAAAGCTCGCTGTGCGCTTGGTCGCCATCGCCTTGCGCGCCCGCAATGTCGATGCCGTACACGTCGACGCCGACACCTTCCTCGAGACCGACGACGGGTTCGGAGCCGCCGACCCCATCGGAGCTGTCTCGGACCGCACCACCGCCAGCGCACTGCGTCGATGGTTGGACGCCGGCACCATTCCCGTCGTGACCGGCTTTGTGGGCCGAGCCCCCGACGGTGCCACGACCACCCTCGGCCGTGGCGGCAGCGACTACACCGCCACCTTGGTCGCCGCAGCCCTGCGAGCCGATGAAGTCACCATCTGGACCGACGTCGACGGCGTGTTCACGACCGATCCTCGCATCGTGCCCGAGGCCCGCGTCATCGAGCAGTTGAACTACCGCGAAGCCGCCGAGATGAGCTTCTATGGAGCCAAGGTGCTGCATCAGCGCACCATGATTCCGGTGTCGGCCCATGGCATTGCAGTGCGCACCCGCAACACGATGAACCCATCGGCCCCCGGAACCCGGGTCGACGGCCACTTCACTCCAGGCTCTCACCCCGTCAAGGCCATCACCGCCGTCGGCGGACAGAGCCTGCTGTCGGTCGAAGGCAAGGGCATGGCTGGCGTGCCCGGCGTCGCCGCACGGGTCTTCTCGGCCCTGGCCGAGCGCAGCATCAGCGTCACTATGATCTCGCAGTCCAGCTCCGAGTCGTCCATCACCTTTGCGGTGCCCCAGACCCAAGCGAGGGACGCCGCCAACGCCCTCAAGGCCGCGTTCCGACCCGACCTGGCCCGAGGCGACATCGAAGAAGTGATTCGCCGCGACGGGGTCGGCCTGGTCGCCTGTGTGGGCCTGGGCATGGCCAACACGCCCGGCGTTGCGGCACGGGTCTTCAGCAGCCTGGCTGACCGGCGGGTCAACGTGCTGGCCATCGCGCAAGGCAGCTCCGAGCTGAACATCAGCCTGGCGGTCGAGAGTGCGGGGGTCTCAGATGCCATCCGCGTGCTGCACGACGAGTTCGGACTCGACCGCATCGACACCGGCCTAGACAGCGCGCGCGGCTTGGACTTGATGCTTCTGGGCTGCGGGAACATCGGCCGCGAGCTGGTGCACATGCTGTTCGACACCCACAAAGAGGTCTGGCAGCGCTTCAATCTCGAGCCGCGCATTGTCTCGATTGCCGACCGCAGCGGCTACGTCCTGGCCCCGGCGGGACTGTCTCGCGAGCGCATCGACGCGCTGGTCGCCCACAAAGAGGCCGGGGGCAAGCTCGCCACTGCAGACGGTGGAATCGCAAGCGACGCGCCGGTCCAGATGGCCCAGGCCGCGCTCGAGTACCGGCTCGTCCGCCCCTTGCTGATCGATGTGTCCGATTCAGGCGACTCCACAGCCGCCTTCTTGGCCACCCTGCAGCACGGCGGAGATGTTGCCACCGCCAACAAGAAGCCGCTAGCCGACTCCTGGCAAGACCACATCGACCTGCAGCAGGCCATGGCCGAGCGTCGCGGAGTCGTGCGCGCCGAGGCCACTGTCGGCGCGGGTCTGCCCGTCGTCGATACCCTGCAGATGCTGCTCGACACCGGCGACCGTCTGACCCGTGCCGAGGGCGCCCTGTCCGGAACCCTGGGCTACCTGATGACCAAGCTTCAAGAGGGCGCGGTGTTCAGCGAGGCCGTCAAAGAGGCGGTGCGCATGGGCTACACCGAGCCCGACCCGGTGGCTGACCTGTCTGGCGCCGATGTGGCACGCAAGGCGGTCATCATCGCCCGCATCTCGGGCCTGGCTACCACCGATCTGCCCGTCGAGCTCGAGGGCTTGGTCGACGCCAGCCTCGCCGGACTGCCCCTCGAAGAGCTGTTCGCAAAGCTGCCCGAATACGACGCCCCCATGGCCAAGCGCCTGGCCGATGCCGCCGCGAACAACCAGGTCGTGCGCTACGTCGCCACCGTCGAGCCCGGCCGCATCGTCGTCGGGCCGCGCGCCGTGCCCGCCAACTCGCCTCTGGGCGGATTGTCCGGCACCGACAACATGATTGTCTTCGAGTCCCGTCGCTACAGCGATCGCCCTCTGGTCATCAGCGGCCCTGGCGCTGGCATCCAGGTCACCGCCATGGGTGTGCTGGGCGACATCTTCCGCATTGCCGCCGAGAGGGCCTGATGAGCCGCCGCTCTGTCACCGTGTTCGCACCCGCCACCGTGGCCAACCTGGGGGTTGGTTTCGACGTGCTTGGTCTGGCCCTCGATGGCCCTGGCGACACCGTCACCGCCCACCTGAGCGACCAGCCCGGTGTGCGAATCCGCAGTGTCAACGCCGACATTCCGACCGACGCCACCAAGAACACCGCCGGGGTCGCGGCCATCAGCACGCTCAAGGCGGCTGGAGTCACTGCAGGCGTCGAGCTGGTCATCGAAAAGGGCCTGCCCATCGGCAGCGGCCTGGGTTCTTCGTCGGCGAGCGCCGCTGCCGCGGCCTTTGCCACCAACCTGTTGATCGGCTCTCCCCTGCGCAAGCCCCAGCTCATCGAGCCCTGCATGGACGCCGAAGAGGCTGTCAGCGGCCGCCACGCCGACAATGTGGCGCCCGCATTGTTGGGCGGACTCGTATTGGTCCGCAGCATCGATCCTCTGGACGTGGTTCGCCTGCCCATTCCCGAGGGCCTGGGCATCGTCGTCGTCACCCCAGACTTCGAGCTCAAGACCCGCGACGCGCGCGCTGCACTGCCTCAATCGGTGCCGCTGAGCACCATGGTCACCCAGACCGCAAACATCGCCGCCCTGGTCAGCGCCTGCTACTCGGGCGACCTCGACCTGCTGGCCCGCTGCATTCCCGAGCATGTCATCACACCCGCTCGCGCCAAGCTGATTCCAGGAGCCGATGCCGCGATCGAAGCCGCACTCGATGCCGGCGCTCTGGGCAGCAGCATCTCGGGCAGCGGCCCATCGATCTTTGCACTGTGCCGCAGCCGCCGCAGCGCCGACGAAGCCGCGGTCGCCATGTCAGCCGCCTTTAAGGCAGCCGGCCTGGTTGCCACGACGGTCATCAGCCCCGCCGATTGCCCCGGCGCAAGACGCATCTGACCGATTTGAGAGTCGGCCACGCGGCCCGCGTGTCTAAACCAGTACACTCGAATCGGAGGTCAGATGTCGAACCCCTACCGTCCTCCCGGCGGCGCAGGCGCAGGCGGGCTGTACGACGATCACGGCTATCACAGCCTGAGCGACATCCCTTGGGTGCTGTTCAGCATTGATGGACGCATTCCGCGGCGCACCTACTGGGGCTGGTACCTCGCCACCAACGTCATCATGATTTGCACCTACGCAGCCTCCAGCGTGCTGATCGAAACCTTTCAGATGGGCGCGGCTCCGGAGCTGGTGATGCTGCTGCTGGTTGTGCCATGGACCTGGATTTACGTCGCACTCCACGTGAAGCGCTGGCACGACCGCGGCAAGTCCGGATGGTGGATGCTCATCCGTGGCATTCCGCTCATCGGGCCGATCTGGTCCTTCGCCGAGGTGGGCTGCATGCGCGGCGACATTGGCGCCAATGACTACGGCGCGGATCTGACCTGATCACCCCACTGCTGCTTGCTGCCCTCGCCCTCGCCGCCCCCACCGTCGCCGCACACAGCGGCTGCGACCTCGACGAGGGCCGCATTGCGTCATGCTGGGGACTCGCGGTCTGGGACGGCGGCGCCCAAGACCCCCGGACCCTGGAGCCGCGGGTCGTTTCGGACCAGCCCGTCGACGCAGTGGCCGTGTCCGACGCCGGCTACTGCCTGCTCAAGGGCGGGTCCGTACAGTGCCACGGTCCGTCCTACCACCCCGCCGGTTTCGACCTCACAGAGGTCGTCGATGCGGTGGCCATCAGCCACGACAAGACCCAGGGCTGCGCCCAGCGCGAGAAGGGAGCGGTGGTTTGCTGGACCGCCAACGCGAGTCCACGGCCGCAGAAGGTTCGAGGGCGCAAGAACCGCGACGCCGCGATGGCCGCAAGTGAGCCGCCCGAGGCCTACAGCTGGCTGTTCTATGACAGCCCAACCCCCGCCGCCTTCACCGACCTCGGCGGCTCCCCAACCCACGTCGTGGGCAGCCGAAACGGCAGGCCATTCGACTGCACGCTCGCCAAGGGAGCGGTGGTCTGCAGCGGCAGCAGCTTCTCGCCCACTCAGCTCAACTCGGCCACCGGCGTCATCGACCTGAGCATCGACCCAAACGCCCAAGTGGCGGTGCACGACCTATCTGGCGCCCTGGCCATCAGCGGGCGTGGAGCCATGCTCTGCGGTCTGTTTGAGAACGAGGTCCGCTGCACCATGGGCGGCATCATCCAGCCCTTCGCCGGATGGCCCGCCGCACGCCTCGAGCCGGCTCGCGAGTGGAGCTTTCGGTCCAACGCCACCCTCACCGCGATGGCCGCCGGCGACAACCACGTCTGTGCCCTGGCCACAGACGGCAGTGTGTGGTGCGCGGGCGACAACCGCTGGGGCCAGCTCGGCCGGCCAGGACCCGCTCAGATCGAACGCCTGGAGCAGGTGCCGGGCATCGAAGCGGCCAGTGAGCTGCAAGCCGGGCCACGGCGCACCTGCGTGATCGTCGGCGAGCACGACACCCTGTGCTGGGGCTACCGCGGCGAGGGCGAACCCGACGACTGAGCCGCTATGGCAGCTCGGCGAGGATCGTCTGGGTGCGCTCCCATAGCTTGGCGGCCATGGCGTCGTCGCGACCGTGAGCGCTCGAGGTCTTGAGGTTGCAGTCCGACCAGTACAGGCCGTTGTGCTTGCCCGCATCGGGATGGGTGGCCACGTAGACCTGAGTCGCCGCGCCCTGCGCGGTGTTCTTGAGCACGAGCGGGCCGGCCAAGGCCCACACGGTCCGCAACACGATGTTCATGCTGCGGGTCAGGTTCGTGGCAATCACACCCGGATGGATGGCGTTCGCTGTCTGGCCAGGCTTGGGCAGCTGCGTGGCCAAGTGCCGCGCGAACAGCAGGTTCGCCAGCTTGGACTGGCCATAGGCACTCCATCCGGCGTAGTTCCGCTCGCCCGAGAGGTTGTCGAACTCGATGCCCGCGGCTGGAGCGCCGTTGTGGGCGCCACTGCTGACCATCACGATGCGCGCATCGTCGGACAGCTGATCGAGCAGGCCCAAGATCAAGATGCTGTGACCAACATGGTTGGTGAAGAACTGAAGCTCGAACCCATGCCGCTGGTTCAGCGTCGGAAGCGCCATGATTCCGGCATTGGCAATGATGCCGTCGATGGCGTGTCCTGACTGCTTGACGGTCTCGACGGCGGCGCGCACGGACGCCGGCTCGGACAGCTCGCAGGCCAACGCAATGGCCTCGCCAGGGCCTGGGGCGGCAGCACAGGCGGCCTGGGCCTTTTCGATGCTGCGCGCAGCACCAAAGACCCGGGCTCCGCGCAAGCACAGCACGCGAAGCGTCTCGCCGCCGAGTCCCGAGTTGCACCCGGTGAGCACGTAGGTCTTTCCAGTGAGATCGAGCCCCTGGGTCACGTCCTCTGCTGTGGAGCCGAAGCCGAACCCCGTCTCTCCAACCCCTGCGAACCAGCTTGCAATAGACATCTAGAGCTTCACATCGTAGACAAAGCTGGGCTCTGGCGTGCGCTGGAATCGCTCGATGACGGTGGCGTGCATGGCCTTCTGTTCGGGGGCATCGACGTACTTGGCCTTGAGGGCACGAGCGCGCTCGACATCGCCGCTGCCCTTGATCGACAGCACCTCGAGCGCCATCGAATCAACGGCCTTGGGCCACGCACTCGTTGTCGACTCGAAGCAGCCCACGTCGGTTCCGTTCGCCGCCTTGGCCTGGGCCAGCCAGGTCAGTGCATTGTTGTCGATCAGCCAGCCAACCTGGATGGCGGCGAGCTGCGGATATGGTTTGTTGCGCCCTTCGGCGGTGTAGCTGCCCTTGGCAATCTGACCCAACGCCCAGCCGAGGTCTGCGGTGTGCATGGGAATGACCATGTCGGCGTCGATGGCGCCTTTGCTGGCCAGCTCTTCGGTCAGGTACAGGGCGGCGGTCTGGGCCTTGAGCTCTTCCATCATCGCCGCGAGTGGGCCTCCGAAGATCTGCTCATCGTTCTTGCCGCCAATCAGGTAGGTGCTCTGCGGACCCAGGTTGTGAGCGGCTTCGTGCAGCACCGTGGTGATCAAGAACGGCTCGGGCTCGGCGGTCCAGCTCTTCATGGTCGCGGGACACAGCAGCGAGCTGATGGTCTCTTTTCGGGACGCAAGGCTGGCCGGGTCCTGAAACAGGTTGGTCATCGCGACGGTTCGGCCGCCGGCATCGGCCACCGGTCCCCAGTTGGGAAGGCTCTGGCCAACCGTGGCGCCATGGGTCTTTCGCGCGTCGCCGTAGTTGGCGATGATCTCGATGAACTCGGGCAGGTCGAAGCCGACCTGGCGCTCTCGATACGGGGGGCCTGCCAAGGCGGCAAGCTCCTTCTCCATCCCTTGCTTGTGCGGATCGAGCTTCTCTTGCCACACCAGCCCGCCGGCGTTCACCACGGCAAAGGTCAGGTGGTAGCCGCCGTGCCGATTGCAGGGGTCGAAGTAGACCTCGTCGGGTCCGACCCGCACATACCACTTGCTGTTCTGCTGGTTGACCTTGGCCCATGCCTCATCGGCGACGAACCACTCATTGTCTCCAAACGCCGTGGCCGCGGCCAGCAGGTAGGCCTTCTGGGCGGCCTCGTCTTCGCCGAGGTGGGATGCCGCAGCCGTCAGGCCCTTGGCGATCTTCTCGTGATCCATCGGCCAGCGCTCGGGGTAGGGAACGGCCACCACACCCTCTTTGCGCTTGACCGTGGCATGGAAGGGGTCCATCGTCTTGGGGTTGCTGCCCTCGAGCTTGCGGCAGAAGTTCTCTTCGATCTGCAGCGTCGAGGCGTACAAACCAGAGGTGGCCAGGCCCGGCTTGCCAGCGACCGCGTAGCAGTTCGGATCCTCGGCACCCACCGTCGTCACGCACGCGGGACCGGCGTTGCGCTCGAACAGCTCGCGGCTCTCGTCGTCGGCCAGCTGCCGGCGCACGTCAAAGACGCCCTTCTGCTTTTCGTACAGGGTCTGGATTG
>CAYYHT010000210.1:0-10471 GCA_964471355.1 uncultured Enterobacteriaceae bacterium | reverse complement strand
GTACGGATCGGCTCGTCAAGGCGACTCGCGATGGAAACGACCACGACCACGACCACGCCACCCGAGAGGCGACGGGGTCGTGGCCGGTCCGCGCGCCGCTGCCTCGGGAGCCGGTCGCCAACATGCCGTGCGGTCGCTTCGCTTTGCCCGTCTGAAAGAGAACGCGCCGCTGCGCGACTGCGTGCTCTACATCACCCACACTCCTAGTGTGCGGGAGCCGACTTCGGGCGGCTGATGTAGGCGTCCTTGCTCTCGACATCGGTGCCTCCGGCACCAATCAAGCGCACGTCGACGCGAACCTTGGCCATCTCGCTGGCGTACCAATCGGGGGCGGGCGCTTGGCTGACCGTGCCCAGGCTGCGGAGTTCTTCGCCGAAGGTGGCGAGCTCGGCGGCCGGAATGTGCACGAAGAAGCTGCCGTTGTCCTGGCCGTCCATGGATGAACCATCGACGCTCTGACCGTTCTCGCGTTCGACGCGGCCACGGTGCTTGACTGCAGCGCGCAGCAGGCCAGCCATGACAGCCGGATCGTCCGTGGTGACCGTGTAGTTGTAGTACGAGCGCACAGCGGGCTTGGTCGGAGCGGCCTTTTCGTCGCCGCCGTACTCGCCATAGGCGTCGGTGCCAATCTTGATGGCCTCTTTGGCCAGACCGCCAGTCGCGGCACTGTCCAGGCCTGCGGCGGCGCCTGCAGCCCGAGACGGTGCGGCATCGGAAGCGACGCCTGGCGCCTGAGCCAGCTCGACACTCTTGTCTTTCTGAACGGCGACGGCCGGATCCGACGAGTCGGACTTATCGGCGACGGCCATCGCGGCCGGGGCCTCGAGTTGGTCGAGGTCGCCAGCGCCCTGGAAGTTCAGGGTGACGCCCAGCACAAGCAGAGCTGCGGCAGCCACAGCAACGCCTTCGATGGGCATGCCCATGGGTCGGCGCCACCAGGCAGCCACATTGTTGGCCGGAACGGGCTCGAGCTCCACCAGTGCCAACACGTTCGCGACAAAGTTGTCGGGAGCGCGTGCCGGAGCATGGGTTCGGAAGAAATCTGTGGCCTCTTCGAGAGTTGCGAGCTCGGCACGGAGCTCGGCATCTTCCTGGAGGAGGGCTTCGAGATCAGCGACTTCGGTGTCGTTGAGCTCGCCATCCAGGTAGGCGGACAGGTCAGCATTGGCGAAAGGTGTCGTCATGGGGACTATAGGACGTCTTCCTTTTTTATCTTACGGGATAGGACCTGAGCTAGTTGAGCGCGCGCACGGTGGAGCCTGCTCTTGACAGTGCCACGCGGAAGGCCGAGCAGCTCGCCGATTTCCTCGTAGGAGAGGTCCTCGACGTCTCGGAGCACAATGATGTGACGCTGCTGCTCATCGAGCTGTTCGAGCGCCTCACCCACCAGACGTTCCGCTTCGCTTCTGTGAATACCGGCATCGGTGCCTGGTCCCTCGAAAGGGATCTGACGCACCGGATCATCGTCGTCCCGACGCGTTCCCTCGAGGGGTTCGTGGCGGTCCGTCTTGCGGCGCATTCGGTAGAGTCTGCGGTTCTTGCAGTGATTGATGACGACCCGGTAGACCCAGGTCGACAGTTGTGCGTCCCCTCGAAAGCGTCCAAGTGCCCGGAAGAGAGCCAGGAACACGTCCTGTGCGACCTCTTCTGCAATTCGATCGTTGTGCATCCACCGGAGACACAGGGAGTAAACCCGGTGCTGGTATCTGCGTACGATCTCGGTGTAGGCACTTTGGTCTCCGTCTTTGAAGCGCTGTACGAGTTCTGAGTCCGAAGGACCGCTCGCCATTGCAAGGAGGAGAGGAATCATCGAGAGGACAACTCCCTGGTGGCCATAGACCATGTCTGTGAAGGTGGGTTCCAAAGACCGCTCAAGTACCGTCGCGGCGGCCCCCGTCCATGCGGACCTTTCGGCCCGTACGAACGCTGGTCTGAATCTGCTCGAGGCTGATCCGATTGAACGGGAAAATGGCTTTGCGGACCTTGGCGTCGCGGAAAGTCGCGCCGTCCAGATCGGCAAAATCGAAATCTGCCTCTTCGAGGTTGGCGCCATCGAAGCAGGCATCTTTACAGTCGGCGTGCCACAGCGAAGCTTGGCGCAGCACGGTGCCGCGGAAGCTGGCCCGGCTCAAGTTGCACTCGGCGAGCTTTGCGAACTCGAGATCGGCACCGTCAAAGCACACGCCAGACAGGTCGATGCCTCGCATGTCTAGGTCGACCAGGGAATGTCCCTTACCCATCATGTCCACAATCTGCTTTTTCGTCAGAGGGCGTGGAGAGCTCATTTATTCGCCTCGGCAGGCCCGATCTTGACCTGTGTCCCCGGCAGGTATCGCCTCGTGCGGTAGCGTGCATCTCGGAGGAGCCATGGAACCGATCAGGGCGACGGTGCTGGGCGCAGGATCCTGGGGAACAGCGCTTGCGACCCAGCTTGCGAGGCAGGGGCACAAGACCACCATCTGGGATCGGAATCCAGAAAGGTGTGACTACATCAACGAACACCACCGCAATCCTCGCTATCTGAAGGGCGAAGATCTTCCCGAGAGCTTGTACGCCAACCCCGATCTCGACGACGCGGTCTGCGATGCACAGCTGCTGGTGCCCGTGCTGCCAAGCCACGCACTGCGCCAGATCGTGACCGCGGCGGCCGATCAGATTCCCGCCGATGCGACGATCTGCTGCGCAACCAAGGGAATCGAAGAGGAGTCTCTCAAGACCGCCTACGAGGTTCTTCGAGAGGTCCTTCCCGAGCAGTATCACCGCTCGATCTGCCTGCTCTATGGCCCATCCTTTGCCCTGGAAGTGACGCGGAATATGCCGACAGCGGTGGCCTGTGCCGGACCCGACATCCCCGCTCACTACGCCGCCGAAGCCTTCCACGGTCCCACCTTCCGGGCATACACCACCGAAGATGTGATCGGCGTGTGCATCGGAGGCAGCCTCAAGAACGTGATCGCCATCGCATGCGGCGTCTCAGACGGCCTCGGATTGGGCAACAACGCCCGGGCGGCACTGATCACACGCGGCTTGGCGGAGATCACTCGCCTCGCCGTCACCATGGGGGCCAATCCAGTCACGATGATGGGCCTGGCCGGCATGGGCGATCTCGTGTTGACCTGCAGCTCGAGCCTGTCGCGCAACAAGCGAGTGGGCCTTGGACTCGGCGCTGGAAAGAGCCTGAACGAGATCCTCAAAGAGCTCGGAGAGGTCGCTGAGGGAGTGACAACCGCCAAGACCGCGCACGAACTCGCGCTGCAAGTCGGCGTCGAGATGCCCATCACCGACGAGATCTACAACCTGCTGTACGACGGCAAACCCGCTGTGGAAGCAATTCGGGACTTGATGGGACGCGACCGCCGCGGAGAGCGCGACGATCACTAGGGCATACTGAAGCCGTGGGTGCTGACAACGAAGAACCGCCGCTTCCCGACGTCATCGCGGGTCGCTACAAAGTGCTCGGCTTCATCGGCCGAGGCGGCATGGGACATGTGCTCGACGTCCAGGACAATCAGACCTGGCGGCGCGCAGTAGCCAAGATGTTGCTGCCTCAGTTCGCCAACGACGAGGTCTACGCCCAGCGATTCGAGCGCGAAGCCCGGGTGATGATGGGCATCGAGCACCCAAATATCGTGCAGGTCTTCGACTTTGGACGCGGCGACGACGGTCAGATGTACATCGTCATGGAGAAGCTGCAGGGCCTCGAGCTGTGGGACCTGATGAAGCGAGGCCGCCTGGCCCCCAAAGTGGTGCGGGCCTACGGACTCGACGTGCTGCGCGCGCTGGACACTGCCCACAAAGCAGGAGTCGTCCACCGCGACATCAAGCCCGCCAACATCTTCATCGAAGACCGGCCCGGCCGCCGGCCTGTTGCCCGTGTCATCGACTTCGGCATCGCGTCCGTGGCCAGCGAAGAGACGGTCATGGGCGGTGGCGGCGCCGTCGGAACGCCCAACTACATGCCTCCCGAGCAGATCCTGGGCTACCCGCTGGACGGTCGTGCCGACATCTACTCGTTGTCGGTGGTGCTGTACCGAGCCCTCTCACAGCGCCTGCCCCACAAGGGCCGAGGCCGAGACATCATCAAGGCACGCATCAAAAAAGACCCCATTCCCTTGTCTGTGGCGATCGACACGCCGCTGCCTGAAGGCCTCGAGGACGTGATCATGAAGGGGCTGACCAAGTCGGCCGAGGACCGCTGGAAGGACGCCCGCGAGATGCGAGACGCGCTGGCCTGGGTCAAGACCCGAAAGCGACGGTAGCTACAGACCCGTCCCTGACGCCGCTCTCTCGAGATCTGGATAGCGCCCATCGGCGGTGTGCAGCAGCTGCTCGAGCGCCCGAATGAAGGTGTCGTAGCCCAGGCCATCGTCCAGCAGCAGCTCAAGGGACAGCAGCACCTCGCCGGTCTCGGGGTCGAGCTGGAACTTGCCGACCAGAAGCTGGTAGTTGAGGGTCGCGATCTGCACCAGAAGCAGGGTCACGCTGTCGGTGTCCGCAGCATCGGCCAGCTTCATGTAGTCGCCGGTGGCCAGGAACATGACGTCGGCGTCTTCGAAGATCTGCACGTTGACCGAGAAGTCGGTGTTCAGGCCCACGAACTCGAGGTGCACGTGCTGCTTATCTTCGCGCACGGTGTGCTTGTACCCCGCGATCTGCAGCCAGCTGGCGACCACATCCAGGTCCGGCCGGCGACGGTACTGCTCTTGGGGAGGAGCATTGAGCGACAGCGCCTCGAGGCGCTCGGCCAGTGCCGTGTTCTCTTCGCGAAGAACTCGATTCTCGAGCGTCAGGATGCGACGGCTGGCACAGGACGAGCCGATCGACAGGAGCAACAGGGCGTAGATGGCGAGGCGCGTCACACCCGAGGGATACCACGCGCGATGAGCATCCCCCGCGGAGCCTGTTGAGTTAGCCCCGCACCATGGCAGTGGTTGAGGTCGAAAACCTGGTGCGAGCCTATGGCAGCTTCCTGGCTGTTCGAGGGGTCTCTTTCTCGATCGAGGCCGGTGAAGTCGTCGGGCTGCTCGGACCCAATGGCGCCGGCAAATCGACCACCATGAAGATTCTGACTGGCTTTCTGGCGCCGACCGCAGGCACGGCCACCGTATGCGGCCACGACGTGCTGACCGATCCCGTCAGCGCCCAGGAACAGCTGGGCTACCTGCCCGAGAACGCGCCACTCTATGCCGAGATGCAGGTCAAGCCATACCTCGAGTTCATCGGCCAGGTCCGAGGCATCGGGTCCGCCGAGCTCGAGCGCCGCATCGGCACCGTGGCCGAGGAGTGCGGGCTGACAGACCGCCTGCAGCAGCGCATCGGCACGCTATCCAGAGGCTACCGCCAGCGCGTCGGCCTGGCCCAGGCCCTGCTGCACAGCCCCAAGCTGCTCATCCTCGACGAGCCCACCAACGGACTCGACCCCAACCAGATCGTCGAGATTCGCGAGATCATCCGCAACGTCGGACGCACGCGCACGGTCATCTTGTCGACGCACATCCTGCCCGAGGTCCAGGTGACCTGTGACCGCGTGATCATCATCCACGAAGGCCAGCTGGTCGCCGACGGCTCCACTGAATCGATCGTCGCCAGCAACAGCGGCAATGTGCTGTCGGTCGCCATCGCCGAGGGCAAAGTCCAGGCCACAGCGTCGGTCCTCAAGCAGCAGCTGCTCGCCCTCGACGGGGTCACCCGCATTGAAGCGAACCAAGCTCTGCAGGGCGAGGCCTTCCGCTTCACGGTGCACGCGGACCACGACGTGCGCCAGGGGGTCTACCAATGGTCGGTGACCCACGGTCACAGCTTGGTCGAGCTGACTGCCGAGCAGCGTGACCTCGAAGCGATCTTCCGCTCGCTAACCATCGAATCCGACACGGTGGCCGAAGCATGAAGGGCGCCGATCTGGTCGTCGGCACTGCCGGCCACATCGACCACGGCAAGACGTCCCTGGTGCGCCGGTTGACTGGGGTCGACCTGGACGCCCTGCCCGAGGAAAAGCAGCGCGGCATCACCATCGCGCTGGGATTCACGCCCCTCGATCTGCCCACTGGCGAGCGAGTCGCCTTCGTCGATGTCCCCGGACACGAACGACTCGTGCGCACCATGGTCGCCGGAGCCACAGGTGTTGGCGCGGTGCTGCTGTGCGTCAGCGCCGACGACGGGGTCATGCCCCAGACCCGCGAACACCTGGCCATCTTGGATCTGCTCGGGGTGACCCGCGGCGCCGTTGCCCTGACCAAGGCCGATCTGGTCGACGAAGAGATGCTCGAGCTCGCCGCCGATGACGTCGCCGATCTGCTCGAAGGCACCTTCCTCGAGGGCGCGCCCATCGTGCCCTTCTCGGCGGTCGATGGCACCGGCACCGATACGATCTTGCAGCTGTTGGCCAGCCTGGCTGCGGACCATGCCGCTGAAGAGGACCCGGCATCCCAAGGTCCCTTCCGAATGCCCGTCGACCGCAGCTTCACGCGCACCGGCTTCGGCACCGTCGTCACCGGCACCACTTGGTCTGGCAGGCTCAAGGACGGGGACTCGGTCACACTGCTGCCCGAGGGCACCAGCAGCCGCGTGCGCGGGCTCCAAGTCCATGGCGAGGCCGCCGACGAGACCCGACGAGGCTGGCGAACCGCCCTCAACCTGGCCGGGGTCGACACCGACACCGCCGGTCGCGGCACCCTGGTGGCCACTGGCCCCGTGCCTTGTCCACTGATGATCGACGTGCGCTACCAGCACATTCATCCGTCTGTGGTCCTGAGTGACGGCGACTCGGTCCGGGTGCTGCTCGGCACCCTCGAGCGCATCGGGCGCATCTACTTCGCCCAAGACATCGAGATTCTCGAGGCCGGCGAGGCGGCGTGGGCCCAGATTCGACTCGATGGCCCCTTGCCGTGCATGCCTGGGGACCGCTTCGTGGCACGGCGTGTATCCCCCGTCGACACGCTCGGCGGAGGGCAGATCCTCGACCCGTGGACGCGCCGCATGCGCACCAAGAACCGCATCAAGTGGGGAGAGCAGCTCGCTCGTCTGCACGACGGAGAGCTGGGCGTGTTCTTGGACCGGGCCAGCGAAGAGGGACTCGAGCCCGCTGAATGGGCATTCCGAGGAGGAGAGGGCGGAGAGATTCTCGGAGACCGCGTGTTCTCGGCCAGCATCGTCGCGCGACTCAAGGGCGATCTGCTGCTGGCGCTGACCGAGTACCACGCCAGCCATGCCCTCTCTCTGGGTGCCAACCGCCGCGAGCTGCGCCGGGGCCGCCTGGCGCACTTGCCTGACCGCGTGTTCGACGACCTGGTCGATCAGCTGAGCGACAACGACTTGATCATCGCCGAAGGTCCACTGATGCGCGTGGCCGGCTTCGAAGTCGGCCTGAGCCTCGAACAGGTCGAACTGCAAGAGATGCTGGCACAGCGCATTGCCGACGCTGGGCTCAAGGGACTGTCAGTCAAAGAGCTGCATGCGCTCTCCACACACGACGAGACCGCTGCCCTGATGCACCTGCTCGAGGTCGCCGGCACCACCGTGCAAGTTCCGGGAATTGGCTGGCTGGACGGCTCGGCCCTGACCGACGTTGGCGAGCGAGTGACCGCCTTCTTTGCCGACAACGAGACGATGGGCACCGCCGACTTCAAAGAGATCTCGGGCCTGACGCGCAAGTCGGCCATTCCCCTGCTCGAGTGGCTGGACAAGAACGGGGTCACCCGGCGGGACGGAGACGTACGGCGCAAGGGCTGAATCGCCGCCGTCGAGAACAAGGACGTTGAAGGCGAGACGAAGCTCGCCTCTCCTTGTTAGGTCCGGTCGTTCTGGAGGCACAGATGCTGCTCGAGCGCACCCACACGTGCGGAGAGCTCCGCAAGGAGCACATTGGAAGCGAAGTCGTCATTCAAGGCTGGGCCAGTGCTGTCCGCGATCGCGGCGGCGTCACCTTCTTGGTTCTGCGTGACCGCTACGGCACGGTTCAGATCGTCACCGACGAGCGTTCGAGCCAAGGTGCACGCGATGTCGGGCACGGCGTTCGCCTCGAGTACGTGGTCCAGGTCAAGGGCACCGTCGCCGAGCGCTACGAAGGCTCCAAGAATCCCAAGATGCAGACCGGCGACATCGAAGTCGTCGGCATGGAGCTCGAGGTCTTGTCGGCTACTCGTCCGCTGCCGTTTCAGATCAACGACCAGGCCGAAGAGACGACCCACGAAGAGACCCGCCTAAAGTGGCGCTTCCTGGACCTGCGTCGCGACAAGCTGCAAAAGAACATGATCAAGCGGCACAAGGCGGCACTGTCTTGCCGCCGGTACCTCGACGACCAGGGCTTTCTCGAGATCGAGACGCCCTACCTGACCAAGGCCACGCCCGAAGGCGCACGGGACTACCTCGTGCCCAGCCGCGTGCACCCAGGCCACTGGTACGCGCTTCCGCAGTCTCCGCAGATCTTCAAGCAGCTGCTGATGGTCAGCGGCATGGACCGCTACTTCCAGATCGTGCGCTGCTTCCGCGACGAGGACCTGCGTGCGGACCGCCAGCCCGAGTTCACTCAGATCGACGTCGAGATGTCCTTTGCCAGTCAGGCGCTGATCCTGCGCACGGCCGAGGGCATCGTGCGCCAGATGTGGGCCGACGTCCTGGACGTCGACATCGGCGAGGTGCCGGTGCTGACCTATGGCGAGTGCATCGACCGCTTTGGCATCGACGCGCCGGACATGCGCTTTGGCATGGAGCTGTCCACCCTCACCGACGAGGTGACCGGCTCCGAGTTCGTGCCGCTGTCACGAGCCCTCGAGAGCGGCGGCGTCGTGCGTGGCTTTGCGGTCAAGGGTGCCGCCGGCAACTCCAGCCGCAAGGTGCTGGACGGCTGGACCGACTTCGTGCGTCGCTACGGCATGGGCGGGCTTCTGTGGGGCAAGATCAACCCCGATGGCGCGGTCGCAGGACCCCTGAAAAAGGTCGACGGCAACCACTTTTCCGCCGTCTTCGCCAAGCTCGGAGCCGAGATCGGCGACGTGGTGCTGCTGGGTGCCGGCGACGCCGACAAGGTGAACACCGGCCTGGGCCGACTTCGCAACAAGATCGCCAAGGATCGCGAGCTGGTCGACGCCAACGACTTCAAGTTCGCCTGGGTCGTGGACTTCCCCCTGTTCGAGAAGATCGACGGCGGTGGCTGGACCCCGATGCACCACCCCTTCACCAGTCCAAAACCCGAGCACATCGAGTGGCTGGGCACCGACAAGATGGGCGACATCTTGTCCGATGCCTACGACCTGTGCTGCAACGGCGTCGAGATGGGCGGTGGCTCGATTCGTATCCACCAAGAAGAGGTTCAGCAGAAGGTCTTTGCGGCCCTGGGAATTGAAGAGGAGGAGCAGCGCGAGAAGTTCGGCTTCCTGCTCGACGCGTTGGCCCACGGCGCCCCTCCACACGGTGGACTGGCCTTTGGATTGGACCGCTTGGTGATGTTCCTGTGCGGCTCAGACAGCCTTCGCGACGTCATCGCCTTCCCCAAGACGACCAGCGCCCAGGACCTGATGTGCGCCGCACCCGGCCGCGTTCGCAATGCAGAACTCGCCGAGCTGCACGTCGGCAACCTCGAGGACTGAGCGCTAGTCTCGTTCCTGACCCGGTTCTGGCCACTCGATCGGATTGGCCGGATACCGAGGGCGGTGCCACGGACTGCCGTGGTCGCCTCTGAGCAAGACGGCCTCGTCTCCCTGCGTCTGCTCAAGGTAGTCCAGAATCGCCGTGCGGACGCTCGGCTCGAGCGGCCACAGCTTCTGGGTCTGCTGCATCCAGGTGATGGTCTGGTCCCAGCGCTCTCGACTCATTCGGTTCTGGGTGATGAGCTTGGTCGAGTGGCAGGCGGTGCAGTTGGCCAGCACCTCGGCCCGGCCTGGCGCCTTTACAAGACCCTGAACCCACTCGTCAGTGACGGGGTTCACGATGGACGGATGCTGAATCGGCTCCACCTCACCGCACGCCAGCAGCAGCAGCAGCCAGCTCAAACGCCCGCCTCCACGGCGATTCGGTGCATGGCATTGTTGAGATAGCCCTTGGGATTCCAGCCGGGAATCACCATCGGCTGCATGACCCCATCTGTGTCGGTCGCCCTGGCCCAGACCTCGTAGTAGCCAGGCAGGGGCAGCTTCACCGACGCCGTCCAGCGCTGCCATGCGTACTTATTTGGAGGAGGAGACAGCTCGGCGGCCTGCCATGTGGCTCCGAAGTCGATGCTGATGTGCACGGCACTGACGTCTCCGCTGCCTGCCCAGGCGTGACCGCGCACCGCGAGTTCCTCTCCCAATGCGTGCTGCTGACCTGTCCCCGGCGACGTGATGATGGACTTCACCGGCATGACCTCGATGATCTTCATGTCCGCGTCGGCGACCTGCTCGCCCGGCTCGGTTGGGAACTTGGGCACCCGGTAGGCCATGCCGCCCATCTTGGCGCCGTCGTGCACCACGTTGCGCAGGGTGATGCGCTTGAGCCA
>CAYYHT010000209.1:0-10510 GCA_964471355.1 uncultured Enterobacteriaceae bacterium | reverse complement strand
CCCAAATCACCCGGTACTGTGGCTCAAGCGTTGACATTGCACCCTTGAGGCAGGTAGCACATCCAAGGTGGAGAACCGACATGTACCGCATTCTTGCTCTGATCGTGACCCTCGCAGCTCCCACACTCGCCGTCGCCCAAGACGATGCAGAGCGGGAGTTCGACATGGAGATGAGTGTTCGCATGCGCTCCATGCAGATCCCCGACTCCATCATGGACATCTGGTTCTACAACGAGAGCGATCCGGGCTGGGCCGATGGAAACAATCCGCGCCCCGATGTGACCGCGTTCATGCCGGGCTTCGAGTTTGTGGTGAAGGGTGACGGCCCAAACGGCATCTTCTACTTCGACTACGCGGTGGCCACGATGTCTCACGGCTATTGGGACGACGTCGAGGAGCCTCCGAATCACAACGATGGTGACTACCTCGAGCCCGCCGACAACCTCGGCATGTGGGCCCTGGGTGCCGACTACGCCCATGAGCTGCCCTTTGTGCGAGTCGAAAATACCGACGGCAAGTTCGGTCTGTCCTTCTTGATTGGTGCCGGCCTCGGTGTCGCCGGAATCGTCGGCAACAACCCCAAGTGTGACGGTGCCATCTGCCGCTGGGGTCCCGAAGGGTCGCTCGGCGCCCACAACCGCTATGTGCGTGGCGACCCGCCCGACGAGGTGAAGCGAATTCCGAGCATTCTGCCCATGGTGGACATCAATGCGGGACTTCGATTCAACTTCGGCAACCGCGTCGTAATGCGCGTTGAAGGCGGCTTGCACGACATCATTTACTTCGGCGGCACCCTCGGCATCATGTTCTAGATCACCACGACCTTGCAGCCGGTGCCCAAGCAAGCTAAAAGCGCTGGGTTCCGACTAAGAGGTTTAAGTGATTCTCGTCACCGTCCGCGACAACGAGCCCTTCGAGAAGGCCCTGCGCCGTTTCCGCCGCAAGGTAGAGCGCGAGGGCATCCGCAAGGACATCAAGAAGAATAGTTTCTACCTCAAGCCCGGTGAGAAGCGTCGTCTCAAGCAACGCCTCGCCGAGAAGCGTCGCCGCAAGGCCATGCGTCGCGCCATTCGCCGCGCCGCACGCAACCAGAGCATGCCCCGCCGCTAAGAATCCGTGTTCGCCCACCAGCGAACCCGGTTCTGCGTCAGTTCCTGAGGACTGCCATGCGTTCGATCGCACGGCGGTCCTCTGGTGTGTCTGCAGTTAGCGATGACGAAGCCTTGAGCTGACCGCCCAACAGCGCGCCGTCAGCCGTCGGCAACGCGATCTCAAACACAATGTCCGAGTGAATCACAAGCGGCTGCTTGGTGATGTCGACAGCCTTGCCAAGGTCGACGACGGCCTTGTCATAGTCGTGCTTGTCGTCACTGCGAACCGCGGCCAGCAATCCCGTCAGCCACAGCGTCGTCGGGCCCCCCTCCAAGCGCTTTCCCTCGGTCTGGGCCACCAACGCATCGATGCGCTCTAGGTCAAGCGAGCTCGCGGTCCGCCCATGTGCCGCCATCCAGCGTACCCACGACCACGCAGCCCATCCAACGCAGACCTCGCGCTCCGGCTCCAGCATCGTGAGTGCCACAGCCCAGCCCGATTCGCGCCGCTTTTGCTGAAAACGACCGTCTTCGTCGAGACAGACCAAGGCGGCCGCACGGGCCTTGCTGTAGTGGCGCGCCGCCTCGGTCGGGGTCGCAGCCGCCATGCCCTCGCTCACGTAGAGCCGTGATCGCCTCCAATGCACCTTGGGCTCATTCGGGAATCGTCGGAGTGCGTCATCGAGCAGCTGCTCGACAATTCCATTTCCCACTTCGCCCCGAAATGCCCACGCCTCTTCGATGCCTGCGAGAGTGTCTTCGAGCGGATCCGTCACCGCAACCTCGGGACCCTTTGGGCATCCGGCTGCGAAGACAAACAGCGACAACATCGGGAGGAGCCATTTCATGCGGCTTGGCATCATACGCCCATGCTCCGCCCACTACTCGCTGTCCTGGTGATGACCACAGCCGGCTGCGCCACCGAGCCGAAGCCGGTGGTGCCGAATATCGCGGCCGATCTGGCCACGGGCTCCGCTGTCAGCGCGGTCAGCACCGACACCCTCCGCGAGATCATGACGGCGCCCAGCGACCAGCCACGAGTCGTGAATTTCTGGGCCACCTGGTGCCCGCCATGCATCGCCGAGCTTCCCGCGATCGAACACTTCGCCTCCACCCATCCGAACGTTGATGTGATTCTTGTGAACACGGACATGCCCCAGTTTCGCCAGACAAAGGTGAAGAGTTTCCTCGACGCCAGGCACATCGTCGCCTCACACAATGCGGCTGTGGACATCCCGGACCAAGCCGCAATGCTGGCGGCGGTGGTTCCCGATTGGCCCAATGCCATCCCGTACACGGTGGTCATCGACGCCGACGGGCACACCGCATCGACCTTTCGCACCGCAATCACCAGTGAACAACTCGAACGGGCGGTCGCGGGCTTATAGAAGCGCAGCACGCCCGGGTGGTGGAACTGGTAGACACAGGGGACTTAAAATCCCCAGCCGCGAAAGCGGCGTGCGGGTTCGATCCCCGCCCCGGGCACCCCTCTTCAGTCCGATTCTTGCTCTAGCGCGCGAACCTTTGCTTTGACGTCATCCCAAGCGGCGATGGCGAACGCCTCAGCGGACTCGTGGTCTTCGGGGTACATCGCACAGCCCACGTCCACCCGGCAACTTCGCCCAGGTGAGAGCACCGGCATGTCGATGGGAAACACCCGCTCGGTGTGCATGACCGCGCATGGCACGACGGGCAGTCCGGCGTCGTAGCAATCCCGAATCAAGGTCAAGAAGACCCGCTCTGCCAAGGTGCCGTCCCGCGTTCGGGTGCCTTCCGGAAAGATGTGCACCCGAGCACCGGATCGAACCAGCATGAGCACTTCGTCACGCGCAGCGGCGCGGGCCTCTCGACTGCTGCGGTCGAAGAACACCGCCCCGGCCAACCAGCCATAGAAGCCGACGAAGGGGATCCAGAAGATGATCGACTTGGACAGGCCATTGGAGCCGGTATGAGCGATGAGCAGCAACGGGTCGAACCACGACCTGTGATTGCTGATCACCAGCGCGCCACGCTCGTCCTTGAGCTGTACACGGCCTGTGACATCGACTGTTGCGAGCAGAATGCGAGTGACCGCCTGTGAGAAGAGCATGGCCGGTCGAATGGTGTACCGCTCGCGGCGCCCGCGAGGCATAGGTGCGAATGGCAACACGCCGAAGGTGCCGACCAAGAAGGCGACCAACAGGATCGCTGGCGTCGCCACCAGTGTGTAGAAGACCTCGAACACACGCCGCATTGAATCGAGCCACCTCACTCAAGCCGGGCGAGTTATACCCGCCGGCGCCGCGACCCAAGCCGAGGAATGCATGGCTGACGGAAAAGACATCCTACCGACTGGTGACCAGCCCCCGATCACGGACGCTCTCGCTACCGTCATGCGGCGCCTGGTCGAGCGCGGACGCTTTGAAATGGAAAAGGCGGCCAACCGAGGTCGCCTGCGACTCGAATCGCGACAACTTCAGCGCGACCGAGACCATTTTTGGAAGCGCCTGGGCAAAGAGGCGTACCACCTCGTCGAAGCCGGTGAAGTCGACCATCCTGCCCTAAGAAAGGCGATGTCCCGCATCGACGACCTCGAGGAACGCATCCGCAAGCAGGACCAGGCGAACGGCGTGACGTCGGACTGACCTTGCCGGTCAGATGAGCCGGCATTATGTGCCGGCACCTTGGGGCCGTAGCTCAATTGGGAGAGCGCTAGAATGGCATTCTAGAGGTCGAGGGTTCGATCCCCTTCGGCTCCACTCCAAATCTGAAAGGGTCTCCGATTCGTCGGAGGCCCTTTGTCGTTTCACAGAGGCTTACCGGGCTCTCGGCGCTGTTCCTTGGCCTCGATAAAGGGCTGCCACTTGAGCCCATCCCACTGGTAGATGACCGGGCTCACCGGGCCGTCCTCACTCTCGTACATCTCGGTCACGCCGATGGCCAGCACCTTGTCGAGCTCGGCGTCACCCAGTTTCCAGAACAGTGCCACGCCCTCGCTGGGCACCGCGGCCAAGAACACCGGCATGCCGAGCTTGAGTGACAATGGACCGGGCAGCAACACGCCGGCCGCAGACCAGCCGTCGCCTTCAGCAGCGAGGAAGTAGCCACCAGGCATGCCGTCGACAGTCATGGGCTTGGGCCCGGACTCTAGGTGGGTGAGAGCCCGTTCTTGGATGACCTCACGCAGCTGGGTCTGGCTGACTCGCCATTTGGCAAGATCGTCCGTCGTGACCCAGCGCAGTTTCTTTCCGTCCAAGACCTTGAAGCAGATCAACGCCTGCCCTGGCCACAGCGTATTGCAGGCCAGCCGGGACTCAAGCCCCTGGCTCTTGGCGTACTCGGCGTACTGCACTGGCGCGTCGATTGGCGCTGGGGCCGGTCGGACGCCCGCAGGCACCGCAGCGCTAGCGAAGGCAGCAATCAGAAGGGTCCACATGACCTATTAGACCCCACAGAGCAGATTCAGCGTCCCTCACTCGTGCGGTGAGGTCTCTTCGACAATCGGTCGGAGCTCCCGCTGAACTTCGTCCCGTGCATCACTTTGCAGCAGTTCGACGAGCTTGGCGGTGGTCTGGCGTTGGCGTCGTGCCAGCACCAAAGCGATTTGGTACACGAGCTTGAAGGCGGACAAATTGTTGGCGCGCAGCAGCTCTTGGAAGTCAGCACGCGGGAAACGAAACGCGGTGCCGGAGCCATTCATGCGAATGGATGCGGAGCGGACCGAACCGTCCAGGATCCCCATCTCGCCGAAGCAGCTGCGGGGACCGAGCACGGCAATGACGTCCTCTGCCTCGCCAGTGCCCTTGATGACCGACGCCTCGCCCTCGAACAGCACGTACCAAGCATCGCCCTCTTCGCCTTCGGCAAAGACGAACTGCCCCTCATTGAGGCGCTGCACCTGCATGATGTGGACGATCTCGGACAGCTCGCTGGCGTCGAGGTCACCGAACATCGGGGCTTCCAAGAGGAAGGTGATGATCTCTTCGAGCGTAATGGCAGCGCCCATCGAACCTCCGGCTTCCTCCCGTGAATACCACAGCAGGACACACCCGTGGTAGACGTGTGCGCCACCCTTGTGTCTGAGGTGCTCCATGGGCTTCTTCCCAACCGACGTCGACGAAAATGCCAACGAAATTCAAATCGAGACCTATGTCTCTGGCGCCATCAACAAGAGCGCCCTGGCCTTCACACCGAACCCGCAGCGGTGCCTGCTTGAGGGCATCGACATGATCGGCAAAGTTGCACGCACCATCGCCGTCCGCGGCGGCAACGCACTCGATGGCACAGGCATGGCCTTCGAGGTCGTGTTCTCGATCAAGATCGACGGAAACGGCGTGCCACAGCTGTCCAAAGAGTCCGGACAGGGCCAGCTACAGTGCCGTCTGGTCTACCGGGACAACTAGCAGGTAGCAGGACGCTGAAAGACGAACGCAGCGAGCATTTCAGCAGCAGGCTAGCCGCCGGAGACACCGTTGGGGGCCGCTGGCAGATCGTTGCTGAAGCCCCCGGTGAGCGCCACATCGGCCGATTCCGGGCCGTCCAACTCGATACGGGCCGGCCAGTGGAGTTGCTGGTGCTGCGACCCACGGGTGTGCATGACGGCCCCGCGCGAGCGCGATTCAGCAACCAGCACCGACTGCTGATGAGGGTGTCGAGTCCCGCTCTCGCAAATACCCATGCCACCGCGGAGCATGGGGACACACCCGTGGTGGTCCGCGAACCCCTCGAAGACGCCACGCTGGCGGACGTCGGCCAGCTGCTCGGTCCGGGCACCATCGCGGCCATTGGAGCGCGGATTGGCCCCGCGGTGCTGGCAGCGGGCGGTGCGGCGGGCAGCGCTCTGACAGCGATGGACATCGGACTGAACACAGCGGGTCATCCGGTTCTGGCACCGCGCGGTCGTCCTTCCACGACGGTCAGTCCGGCCGTCGCCGCTCACGTGGCCCCCGAGGCGTTCTCAGGCGGGGAACCAGATGGCGCCAGCGGACTCTATGGGCTTGGGGCCGTGCTCTACACCCTCGCTGCTGGACGCCCACCGACTGCCACAGGGTCTGGTGGAGTCATCACCCCTCCCTCCGCGTTTCAAGCTGCGGTACCCGCAGAACTGGACTCGGCGATCATGACCCTGTTGTCTTCAGAGCCAATGGACCGCGCGGGTGCCTTGCCAGACCTGATCGAAGCCGCGGGTCCCATGACCGACCTGAGACCGAGAGCCGCCGCCCGAGCCATGTCACCCGGCGAAGTGCGCCTGACCACAGGTGTGCCGGGCAGAGTGGGTGGACGCGCAGACGTGCAGACTGCCGTCGCTGCTGTCGTGGTCGAGCACTCGGAACTCAGCGGCCTGTCGGCGGCGGCCCACAGTCAACTCGCTGGAGTCGCCGGCGTGCCGATCGCCGCCGTCGACGAAGCAGTCCGGGAGGGCCGCGCATTCGTCATCGAGGGCTTTGCGAAAGCCAGCCGCGCGGTGGAGCGGGCATCCGAATTGAGCACAACGACGGGCCTGCCAATCACCGCCGCGACCGGTCCGAGCTTCCTCGCTCCCATGATTGCCGTGGTTCTGGCCGGATTGCTGCTGCCGTTGTTGGTGCTGAGCGCCTCATTTGGCTGGTGGCTGGTGGCCGCCATCTCTGGTGGGGGCATCGCACTAAATTTGTGGACGTTGGCTCGGTGGCTCACGAGTCGAACCGAACGAAACACCATGCTGGAGCGGGCAGACACAGCACACCGGGTCGAACCTGTCTTGCGCCGTCCATGGAACCGGCTTGCCCAGTTGCGCGTTCAGCTGTCGGCACTCGATCTCCCCGAAGCGGCAGCGGTCGATCTTCGCGGTGCGATCAAAGACGTCGAGCGCCACCTGCAGGACCTTGGTCGGATCGGTGAGACGACCGGAGCGGCCTTGGCTGGCGTCGACCTTGGTCAGCTCGAGAGCCGACTCGCATCCCTGACCGCCCGCTCTGGCAATCACGCCACAGCCGCGGCCGAGCGCGACCGTCTCGCGCGCACCATCACCGATATTTCCAAGCTGCAACAACGGCGGGCCGACCTGACCCAAGATGCCAAACGGGTCGACGACGCACTCGACGATCTGGCCGGCATGTTGGCGCAGCTTGCCGATGTACCGGCCCCCGACACAGCAGCTCTAGACCGGCTTCGCACCACCACACGCCTCACTCGAGAGGCCATCGCCGAGAGCACCACACCGGCTCCTCCCACCGGTCGCGGCCAGACGCAGTGAAGAAAGCGGGAGCCAAACGACGGGCACTGCTGATTCGTTTGGTGCCGCCCGGGCGCTCGGTCATTGATGTTGGCGCGGACCATGGACACGTAGCCCAACAGCTGGGGGCTGTGGCCACCGAACGCTTGCCCACCCGAGCCGGGAAGACGCCGGTGCAGTGGGTCATCGCTGACGGCCTAGCACCATTCCGCCACGTCGATGTCGCCATCATTGCGGGAATGGGCGCCCATACAATCATGGGCATTCTGGGCCGCGGGCCCCGTCCCAATGTGGCGGTGCTGCACGCTCAGGACGACCCCCCTGCCCTCCGAATCTGGCTCGCGGCCAACGGATGGCGCATCGACGCCGAAGGACTCGCACCAGAGGCGCGCCGATTTGCCGAGGTCATTCGGGTTGTTCCGGGGACGGAAGCAGCCACCGGTCTTGAGCTTGAGTTCGGCCCGCGATTGCTCGAAGGCGGCGACCCCCACCTCGCCATGCACCTACAAGGCACGTGTCAGCGCTGGAGTGACATCGCCCGGGCCACCAGTGGACGCGCGCCTGACAAGCACCTGTACGCAGCAACTCGCGTGAGCTTCTTGAACGACGCGATGAAGCAGTTGTCTGCGGGCTAAATGGACTGTATCCTGGCCCACAGCCTGCTCTCTGGGGTCTCGAATGCGCCGCACCCTCATTCCCATCGCACTGCTCGTCCCAATCGCCGCCATGGCGGGTTGGGGGCTGGGCGACGAGATTGCGCCCTCTCTGGCTCTCGATGTCACCGACGAAGGCTTTGAGTCTTTGGGCGGCCTCGCCTCCGAGATTGTGCCCGACGCACTGCCCGTCGATCCCATCTACATGGGCGACAAGAGCGAGACATGCACGTGGGTGGGCTGCGTGACCTGGTGGGAGTACAGCCTCGCCGTCACCAACATCGACATTGGCATGGCCGTCGATCAGTTCCGCATCACCCCCAAGTGGGATGCACTCGAGATGTACGCCCAGGCCATCGTCGAGCCGGGAACCCCGGCTTCGCCCATCGTCATCGAGCTCGATGCTGGCATCCCCATCTTCGACATCAGCCAGACCTGCCACGCCTGGGTCGATCCCGTCACTGTCGAGCTCGGCGGCGAGATTCAGATGGACGTCAAGACCGATGGCGCGGGCGACCGCTACCTCGACGCCACCATTCCGCCCGGCTTGCTGTGGTGGAGCTGGAACATGACCGGCGACAAACTTCAGTTCGAAGCGGCGCCCGGCCGAAGCTGTGTGCTCAATGACATCGAAGATTTCTTTGACTGGTTGAACATCGGCATCAACATCTTCGACCTGATCTTAGATCAGCTCATTCCCGTTGCCGCCGACGCGATCGACGACATCATCGACGACCTCTCCAGCGAGATTGAGCCCGTCATCGAAGACCTGTTCAGCTCAGCCAACATCGAAGAAGAAGTCGAGCTGGGCGATGCCACGATGACCATCAAGCTCGAACCGAGCGATGTGGTCATTGAACCTGCGGGCATGCGCATCGAGATGGCCGGGTCCTTTGATACGCCCATGCACCCCTGCGTCATCGAGTACGGCGTCACCGAATCGATCGAGACCAGCGGTGTGCTGCCGACCATTGAGACCCCGATCGGCGTTTCCGACTACGACGTCGGCATCTTCGTCGCGGACGACTTCGTCAACCAGGGGCTGTACGCCGCCTGGGCGGGCGGCCTGCTCTGCCAGACCATCACCGAAGGCGAGGGCTTGCCCATCAACACGACCCTGCTGTCGCTGCTGTCCGCCGAGGCCTTTGGGCCGCTGTTCCCCGAGACCCAGCCCATCGTCATTCAGACGCGCCCCAAAAAGGTGCTCGAGCTGGACCTGACCGGCCCTCACGCCATCGACATTCCAGTGCGTGAACTGGGCTTGGATTTCTACGGAGACATCGACTACCGAGCAACCCGTGTCCTGGGCGGCGAGCTCGAGACAGACGTCGGCGTCGACATCAACTTCGACGACACCACGGGCGAGCTGCTGGTTGACATCGACCTCGATCCCGCCGAGATGGACATCAAAGTGGTGCACAACGAGTACGCTCCCGAGTACACCGCCGAGCTCGAAGATCAGTTCGGTGACCTCGTCGACACGGTCGTGGGTCCAATGATCGGTGGCCTCATCAGCGACATTCGCTTTGGCCTGCCGGCCATCGAGGGGCTTGGCCTGACCAGCCTCGATGTCGAGAATGCTGGCCCATCCGCGGACTTCTTGGGCATGTACGCCAATGCTGGTCCCGTCACCTACGAAGCCGGCAGCTGCGACGACATGGGCGACGGCTGTGGAGGAGGAGGCTGCGCCGGAGTGCCAGCATCCCCCATCGCGGTCTTTGGCTTCCCCATCCTGCTGGCCCTGTTCCGCCGCCGCCAGGACAAGTAGACGCGCTCCGCAGCCTGGGACTACAGGGTCTCGAGAGACTGCAGCAGGGGCTGCACCAGCTGGCGACCGACGACCATGGTTCCCGGTGGGTACATCACTTCGAAGTGCAGCTCTCGGTCACCGACGATGCCGTACCACCCTTGAATGGTCGGCTCGGCCACATCGGCGGGCACACACGTGGCGGTGGTCGCATGGCCAAACAGCGGAACCGAGCGGTGACTGCCCTGGTCGCTGAACAGCATCTCGCAGCCCGGACGGGGTCGTGGCGACGCCTTGGTACCCGAGCGCTCGAACGCCCATAGCTCCACCCCCACATCAGTCTCGGAGTGGTGCAGGACCAGCAGCAGGCTGCTTCCATGTGGTCCCGTATGGCCGTCCCAGCCCTTGGGAATGCCGAGCGCGATCGGCAAAGAGTCGTGTTTCCAGAAGCCTGGCTCCACTGGCTCACCGTCTTGGGCGTCCCGGTCCGTCGCCGCAGCATCGGCATCGTTGCCTTGCACCGGCGTGGACGTCACGAGTTCAGGGGTGCCCTCGACAAACGCCTGCTGCGGTGGGCAGCCCACAAGCAGGGCCAACAGCAGCATCACCGCGACTGGTCCAGCGCGGCCTGGTGTGCGGCGCCTCCCCACAGATTGAGAAACAGCTCGGATTCCGCGCGTCGGTCCTTGGCGAGGACCTGCTCTTTGACGGCCCGCACCGAGGTCGCGGCAAGAGACAGTACCGGCTCGAGGAACGCCGCGGCGACGTCTAGCGCAGTGCCATCGCCAATTTCATCGACGAGTCCATGAAGCTGCGCCTGCTGGAC
>CAYYHT010000208.1:6963-10560 GCA_964471355.1 uncultured Enterobacteriaceae bacterium | reverse complement strand
GACAGCACAGTCCGACATCTTCGCGCTGGGCATCATCCTGTGGGAGATGGTCACCGGACACAGGCTGTTCAAGACCGGCAGCGACGTGCTGACGCTGCAGAAGATTCGCTCCTGCGACTTCGACGATCCGTCCACCATCAACCCACGCGTGCCCGACGAGCTCGAAGAGATCATCATCAAGGCCCTGACCCGCGATCGGGAGCACCGCTACCAGACCGCAGCCGAGATGAGGCAGGACCTCGAGAACTACATGGACAGGTCGTCCGACGCGATCGGCACCGAGTTCAAAGAGTTTCTTCGAGAGCTGTTCGCCAACGAGATCGCGGCAGAGCTCGACCGGCTCAAGGCGGGTTCGGCCATCGCCGAGCGACTGCATGCCGAAGCCCCCGACGATCAGACATGGGAGGTCACCACCACACTCGGTGATGGGGCCCAGCCTCGCAGCGTCTGGCCATGGCTTGTGGCCATCGTCCCGGTTCTGCTGCTGATGCCCTTGCTGCTCGGCACCGCCGGACTGCTGGCATGGGTGCTCACACAGCCAGAGCCCGTCGAGGAAATCGCCAGCGCAGGCTCACTCGATATTCGTGTCAACACCAAGGCCAAGCTGACCCTCGATGGTGAAGACAAGGGCGAGAACACGCGATTCGTCGTCGAAGATCTGTCTCCAGGCGAACACTCGGTCAAGCTCGAGGCCAAGGGCTACCAAGTGTGGGACTTCCCAGTCGACGTGGTCGCCGGCGAGAAGGCGACCCAGAACGTACAGCTACTCAAGGACGGCGAGGTCGCCAAGACGCCGGTCATAAAGAAGACCCAAAAGACCCCTTCCACCACCACGACCGCAGCCCCCGCCATGGTCGCATTCACCAGCAGTCCCGACGGGGCCGAGGTCTACGTCGATGGCAAGCGCGTCGGCAGCACGCCCATGAGATGGGACGGTGCGCGTAGCGGCAAGAGCTACTCGGTCGAGATGCGCAAAGAGGGCTTCGAGAGCGGCAGCGGCGGGCTTTCAGGCCTCAAGTCAGGCCAAGCCAAGGCATTCTCGCTGACGCTCAAAGAGAAGGCGACGACTCCTGGAACACTGACGGTGGTGGTCGTCGGCGTCGGCTGGGCCAACGTCTATGTGGACGGCGAGAAGCATGGCAAGACAGCGCCGTTGCGTGACCTGCCGCTCAAAGCGGGCAAGCACAGCATTCGCGTCGAAAACGAAGCCATGGGCCTCGATCACACCGAGGCCGTCACCATCAAGCCAGGCAGCAACTCGACCGTTCGAGCAAGTCCCTAGGACTACGGCGCAGGACGCCGCTCCGCATCGCGGGCAACCGCCTCGATGAGCATCGGCACGGCTTGGCCGCACAGCTCCTCTTTGGTGGCCGGAGGCAGGGGCACGTCGAGCTGCGCATCCATCATCAGCAGGACCAGCACGTGGTCCTTGTCGAACGGGGCCACCGACCAATACCCGACCACGTGCCGGAAGGGACTGCCCTTGCCAGACACAAGATGGTACGGCATGTAGCCCAGGTCTGGCTGGTAGTAGGCCCGCAGAGGCATGACGGCTGGGATTCCAGGCAGCTTTGCATTCAAGGTGCCGTCGATGACCTCTTTCGGGCCTTCCATGACCCTCGAGTCGATGGTGGCGGACTCGACCAAGCTGATGCGCTCGTACTCCTCGATGTCTAGGATCTGATCCCACAGGGCTTGGGGACTCGCTCGAGACAAGATGGCCGCGGTCGCCAGCTCGTGCCCCTTGATGTGCACAAAGTCGAACACGACTTCACCAGCTTCCAGGCGCTTTTTCTCCTCCTCGCCAAACAGCAGCGGTGGAGGAGGCTTGTCTGGGTCCTCGGCGGCGGCGTGAAGGCCTTTGTGCAGGTTGGGGTCTTTTCCAGCATCGGCAGGAAGGCAGAGTGCCAGCAGCAACAGCGTCGTCATCTGACCAGTTTACGGTACGCTGCCGACAATGGACGCCCCCAAAGATTGGAAGGAGCGCTTGCTGCGCGAGCAAGCGCTGAGGGAAGCGGCCGAGGAGCTCGCAGAAGACCGCCGGCTGGCGATCCATCGCATCGAAGTGCAGATGCGCGCTTTGCATATGGAGGTCGAGCGCTTGTCCAAAGAGCCGTCGCTTGTACCGCGCGACGAGCCAAAGACCGGCACCGGCAAGCAGCGGGCAGCATTCGTGGCTTCGATGGGCCACGGCTTGCGCACGCCCCTGAACGCCATCATCGGCTACAGCGAGATGTTGGCTGAAGAGGCCGCAGATACCGGCGAGACAAAAGCGGTCACCGATCTGGGCAAAATCACCGAGTCTGGCCGATGGCTGCTGTCTCAGATCAACGACCTGATTCACTTCAGCCGCCTGGAAGCCGGGCGGCTGAGCGCACATGTCGAACGATTCAACATGCCGGTCATGATCGAAGACCTCGTCCACACGTTGCAGCCCACGCTCACCTCCCGCCGGAACGTTCTGGACGTGTCGGTGGGCGACGAGGTCGCCGCGCTGGTGGCCGATGCCGGCAAGATCAGAACCTGCATCCGGCATGTGCTGACGCTGGCGGCAAGGTCTACCGAGAGCGGCTCCATTCAGCTGGACGTCAGCTTGGACTACGACCAGCACTCAGACTGGATGACGGTGCGCATTCGCGATGACGGACGCGGCCTGACGGACGATGAGCAGGAGCGCCTGTTCGAGCCCTTTGCCGGCGGCGACAACCCGGTGAGCGGGCTGGGCCTGGCGTTGGCAAAGGGTCTGCTCGGCGTGTTGGGTGGCTCCATCGAGCTCGAGAGTCGCGTGGGCCGTGGCACCACGGCAATGCTGCGCATCCCCGTTCAAGTTCCCCCGCCAACCCGCACCGAAGGGCACCTGCTTGTCGGCGCCGAAGCGTCGATCTTGCTGGTGGACGACGACCCGAGCGTGCACGACATGCTGCGTCGGCACCTGGACAAAGCGGGCTACAGCGTCATCACCGCCGATGACGGCGCAGTGGCGCTCGACCTAGCCCGCAGCGAGCAACCCGACGCCATCCTGCTGGACGTGACCATGCCCGGCATGAGCGGCTGGACCGTCTTGGCCGCACTCAAGGCCGACAGCGACACCGAGCACATTCCCGTCATCATCTGCTCATTCGTCGACGACGAGAGCCGCGGATTCTCACTCGGGGCCAGCGACTACTTGACCAAGCCCGTTCGGCGCACGACCCTGCTCGACGCGGTGGCAAAGCACCGGCGGCACAAGGCCAGCCAGATCTTGGTGGTCGATGACGATGAGACGACGCGTTCATTGCTGGCTCGCATGCTGCAGCGCGGGGGCTGGGAGGTATCCACTGCCAGCAACGGCCGCGAAGCGCTGACCCGACTGACCGAGATGCACCCCGATGCCATCGTGCTGGACCTGATGATGCCCGTGATGGATGGCTTTGAGTTCCTGCAGCATCTGCAGCGAACTGAGCAGTGGGAGGACGTGCCGGTGGTGGTGATCACTGCCATGGACCTCGGTGATGTCGAGAAGCGTGGCCTGGTGGGCCGGGTCACGAAGGTGATGCAGAAGGGCGCCTACAGCGGAGATGATTTGTTGTCTGAGCTTCAGCGACGAATCTTGGTGTC
>CAYYHT010000208.1:0-6863 GCA_964471355.1 uncultured Enterobacteriaceae bacterium | reverse complement strand
GCGCCTACAGCGGAGATGATTTGTTGTCTGAGCTTCAGCGACGAATCTTGGTGTCGCGGCACCGGTCCGCCACGGGCAACAACCCGTAGCAGTTTGCCTACACTTCGACAACGGCTACTACGAGGCCAATCTCGGGGCGACCAGCCCGCTGTCCGACCTGGACTGGCAGAGCTCGGACTACTGGCTTGAGCTCTCGGTCGACAGTGGCGCTCCGCTCAGTCCCCGCTTGCCCCTGGTCAGCGTGCCCTTTGCCATGGCCGCAGGCAGCGCATTGGTGTTGGCTCCGGGTGCCATCCTCGACGTCAAAGAGCTCAAGATCAACGGCACCACCGTCATCAACGGCAGCGGCACAGTGGTCGCCCCGAGCTCCGGCCTGACTCTGGCGGACATGTCCTGCGCAGACGACGATGTCCTGGCCTGGGACGGCATCACCTGGGAGTGTGCGTCGGCATCCATCGACGCTGCGAACATCGTGTCCGGCACCATCGCCATCGCCCGCATGCCGATGGGCGTCGACGGTGACAAAGCGGCGTATGGAAACCACACCCACACCGACCTCACCGGTGACCTGGTCGTCGGAGGAGCCATTCAGGTGGGCTCGCCTACTGGTCCATGCAGCACCGCCAACGAGGGCGCCTTCCGCTACGACGACGTTGCCAAGCGCATGGTCTATTGCAACGGCAGCGACTGGTTCCCCTTCACCTATGACGACACGCCCGACCCATTCACTTTCGACCCGTCCATCGGCAACGGGGGGCAGACCGAGTCCGACACGCTGACCCTCTCGGGCTTCGACATCGACATCAATGTGTCCCTCGCCGGCGTCGGCTCACCACAGCTACGCATCGACACTGGAAGTTGGGCCTCGACAGGCACGCTGAGTCCCGGTCAGACGCTCACGATTCGCGCCAACACCCCCGCGACTGGCGTCACCGAAGACATCACCGTGCAGGCCGGCAACACCCAGTCCACCTGGACCGTGGGGGGCGGCTACGACACAGCACAGCTGCGCACCGCCAGCCTGCCCGTCGGCACCTTCACATTCGCCGTCGCCGACAACAGCTCCCAGAACTGCAACACCAAGTGCAGCAACGAGGGCCTGACGTGCAACCAGGCAGACATCCAGACGGTTCAGGCATGGGCCCAGGACATCTCCAACTATCGAACCCTTGTGATCGATGAGCTGAACCTGACGTTCTCGCAGGCGAGCTGGGTGGCCACGCCCATGTCGCTGAGTCAGCCCTACTTCGGCATCGGCTGCGGCGGCGGAACCTGGAACTTCAATGGGTTTGGCAGCCAGGTCACGGGCTGTGGTCAAATCCAGGTGCGCTACGATAACGTGCCCATGACCTGTTCGGCGTCGGGCTACAACAACGGCAATTACAGCGGCCCGCGCATCTGCGTCTGCGACTAGGGCTTACTTGCCTGCGCCGCCGTCCCGCAACGAGGTGGCGATGGCAGCGAAGGTTGCGTTGCCCGTCGACGTGGCCAACTCATCGAGGGTCTGTGCCCCAAGGGTGACGAGCTCGCCGTCTTTGGCGACCGACGCGAGCGCAACCCCAAGCTTGGGGTCGGGCACCTTGTTTGCCGTCTTGGCCAGGATTTCGATGGCGCGCTCGTGGCCTCCGGCTGCCGACAGGTACTGCGCATAGACCAGTGCCAAACGGACGTCCGAGGGAAAGGTCGTCCACGCTTGTTCGAGTCGCGACAGCGAGGCCGTGCTGTCGAGCTCACCGGCTGCCTTGGCGCTCATGATCAGCAGGGAGATGTCGAAAGGCCGCGCCACAATGGCTTGGTCGAGGGCCATCAGCGCACCCTTGAAGTCGCCAGTCTGCATGAGCAGCAGGCCCAGAGCAGCCTGGGCCTCGGACATCTGCGGGTCGAGCTCGAGGGCCTTTCTCACATCGGTGATGGCCGCGTCGATTCCCCGAGGCACCCGGCTGCGTCCCATGTACACCAGCGGACACTTCGGGTAGCTCTGAACCAGCAGGTCGTAGGCCTCGCGGGCCTTCTCGGGGTCACTCTGCGAGATGTTCTGGGCGATGACCATGGCTTTGTAGCCTTCGGCATCGAGGGTGCCCTGCTCCATCGCGTGCGCAAACATCACGGTCAAGCGAGCGCCGATGTGTCCAGGAGCGATGGTCAGGGCCGCCACGCCGGCTTCTCGAGCCTGTTTGCCACGACCAGCCAGCAGCTCGATCTCGGCCATTGCCGCGTGCACTCGCGGGTCGTCTGGCGCCGCCGTCACCGCCTGGGCTGTCACCGCCGCGGCTTCATCGGGCCTGAGCTCGGCGACAACGAGGTAGCCGCCTGCTTCACCGGGCACGTTCAACATGTGCAATCGAGCCGCCTCGAGGGCCTCGCCACGGCGGTTCTGATTGAGCAGGGCGATGGTCAGTCCACCCCAGGCTTCACCCAAGCTGGTGTCGCGCTGCAGAGCAAGTCGGTACGCGTCGATGGCCTCGCCGCTGGCTCCAGTCGCTCGGTAGACCGCACCCAGGCCCATGTACGCCCGGGCGTGTTCTGCATCAAGCTGCAGGGCCCGCTGGTACTCGGCCACAGCGAGCGGAGCTGTCGGCACCACACGGCCCAACAGGTAGTGCGAGTCGGCGTTGCTCGAGTCGGCCGCCACGCGGCGTCGGTAGTTCGTCTCGGCGATCGAGCCCAACTCCATGGTGAGCAGCAGATCGATGTACCGCTCTTGGGAGTCCAGGTCGCTCTGGTTGGCGCGAGCTTCGGCCTGCACCACCGGGAGCGCATCGTCCAGCCGCCCCGCGAGCATGAGCTTCTCGCCAGGGGTGGTTGCTGCGGCCCACCAGGGCAGCATGAGCAGAATGAGGACGGATCGGGGCGTCAACGGGATCTCCGCGGGTGGTATATGACCCACAACACACAGATGCTCACCCTCTTCCTGCCAAGCCTGTTGTTGACGTCGCCCTCGATGGCGGCCCCCACTGTTGCGATCGTGGGTATTCACCAAGATGAGCTGACCACAGAAGAGCAAGCCACGGGCAGTGCCAAGGTCGAAAAGGCCATCAAGAAACAGGGTTTTAGCCCCGTCGCTACCGAAGCACTCGCGTCGGCCATCAAGGGCCGCGAAGAGATCATCCTCAAAGAAGCGTTCCTGGGACCCGGTCAGAAGCTGCTCGACAACGGGCGGGACCTGTACCAGCAAGCGGACTTCGAGAAGTCCGAGCCGATCCTGGTCGAAGCCACCGAGACCCTGACATTGGGCATCGGCTCGGCGAACTCCGCGGGCCTGTTGTGGGAGGCGTACACGCTGCTCGGGACCGTGCGCGTCATGATCGATGACCAGCAAGGCGCCAGCGACGCCTTCGCAAATGCCGTCGCACTCAATCCCGCGCGCACACCAAACGCCGCACAGTTCCCCCCAGACGTCGTGCGCCTGTACGCCGACGTGCAGTCCGACCTCAAGGGCGTCTCCAGCACCTTGCGCGTCAAAGCCGACCAAGAGGAAGTGAAGATCTTCCTCAACGGCGAAGACAAGGGCCTCGCTCCTGCGACAATTCGCGAGGTGGTGCCGGGCTTCAACCATGTGGTTGCCCACGGCAACAGCGGTTCTCACGCCTATCAACAGGTCGAAGTGCCCGAGGCTGGCAACGAGGTCATCCTCATGCGGATGTCCGAGCCCTCTCTGGGCCAGGCCGCCGCCAAGCCGTTCGCACGCCGCCGTCAGACCGCCACCCTGTACCGCAGCTTTGGCGAGCACAGCGGTGCCGACCTCGTCCTGCTGGCTGGAGCCACTGACGACACGGTGCTGCTGCAGCTGTACTCCCCGCTCACCGACGCGTTCTGCACACCCGTCGAGGCGCCATTCACCGGCGGGGCAATCGACGAGACCATTGCCAGCCTGCCAGACCTGTTCAAGAAGGTTCAGAGCGACGGCACCTTCTTCGACTCACAGAAGGCAGCCACCGCGGCCCCCCTCGACGTGGGCGTCAACAAGCTGCTGGCCACGATGCTGCTCAATCCGAACGCGGGCAACCTGGTCCCGGTCAAGAAGGCGTCGCCGGTCGCGGTCATCGCTGGAGTCGGCACCGGAGTGGCCCTGCTGCTCGGCGGCGGCATCTTTGCGCTGACCTATGACCCCGAGCCCATCAAAGAGGGTGCCATCACCGTCCTGGTCGAATGACCCGACTGGTGCTGCTGCCGGGGCTCGACGCGTCCGGCACCCTGTACGACGCAATCACCGCAGCCCTGCCCGACCGCTACCCATTGACCGCGCTGTCCTATCCCACAGACCAGCCGCTGGACTACGACGGCCTCCTGGACCTGGTTCGCCCGTCTATGCCCACGGACGAGCCCTGGGTCCTCATTGGAGAGTCGTTCTCGGGCCCCCTATCGATCAAGCTCGCGGCCGAAGAGCCCGCGGGTCTGCAGGCCCTGATTCTGTGCGCGACCTTTGCCCGGGGACCCCTGCCGATTCCACCGTGGCTGGTCACATCGGCGGTGTTCTGGGTGCCCGCGCCGACGGTGCTCATGCGCACCCTCATGTTCGAGCCAGGAGCCCCCGCCCCACCCGTTGCCCAGTTCATGGCCGCGGTAAACGCCGTCGCAGCTCCCGTGATGGCCACCCGCGCCAGAGCAGCTCTCGGAGCCGACGTGCGGCAGGAGCTGCAGAGCATTGAGCTGCCCGTGATGTACCTGAGAGCCGAGCGGGACCGGCTGTTCGGACCGCATGTGCACGAGCTGGTGGCAGCCCATCGCCCCGGGCTGTCCACGTCCGTCATCGCTGACTCACCTCACCTTGTCCTGCAGCGCAAAGCCACCGAGGCCGCTGACGCGATGGTCAGCTGGCTGGATCAGGTGTTGGCGAGCTGACTAGCCTTTCTCGGGGGTCGACCACGAGCCGGTGTACACCTTGTCGCCGTCCGGATGGGGAGCGGTGATCTTCCAGGTGCACGCGCGCTTGCCGCCCTTAGACGGGCTCTCGATCGTGCGCAGAGGCATCAGGCGGTAGCCGCGGTCCGCCCCGGCGTAGCGCACGTCGTAGCCACGGCTGCTGTTGCTGGTCGAGCTCGACTCGCCATTGCTGGTGGTCTTGGTGGTCGTGCACTCGGTGTCGAAGGTGACCTTCCAGGTTCCGGGCTCGCCCACGTCGGGCACGCGCAGCTCGGCTTTGACGATGTACTTGCCCGGTGGCAGCTCGCCCACATCGGTGCCAACCCACTCGTCACAGGCGCGCTCGCCCTTGCAGATGCCAATTCCCTGATCGGTGAACGGACGCACACCCGAACGCACGTCGGCAAGCAGCGGCTTGAACAGCTCGTCCTCGAAGCCCGACAGTGACGCGCCAGCAGGGGGCGCTTCGACAGGGGTGCCCGGCTCGGCTCCGCTGCCATCGGCGCAGATGGCCGCACAGGACTCTTTGGTCGGTGCGGCCTCGCCTCCACAGGAAGCGAGCATGCCCATTGCCAGGGTTGCGACAACGAGACGAGTTCCAAGATTCACCAGACGCATGTGTCCTCCGAAGAGCCGGGAGCTTAGCAGGGGGGCATGTCCCTGTCCCGCGCGAAGCTGCCCGATGGCACACCGGTCTCCCTGCCCGGAGAAGCACCGTTTGCCAGTGCCGATCTGACCCCACTTCGCGGCGTGCCATTTCAGCTGCCCTGCGAGGACGACTTCCTCGATGGCACGGGCACCGAGGCGCATGCGTACCTGGACGGGGCCGCGTCCTCTTGGCTCGAATTTCCCGATTGGATGGACGTGGTCGACGCCGAGAGTCCCGTCCATGACATCAAAGCAGCGGAACGAGACCTGTACCTCCACTGGTGGCGCGAATGGCTCCATGCTCCCACCGTGCTCGATGTCGGGTGTGGCGTCGGACGCATGACCATGCCCTTCCTGGACCGGGGAGCCACCGTCATCGGCGTCGACGGAGACCTCGGATCCCTACAGCGCTGCGCCTGGCACGCTGCTGAGCGGTCAGGCCGTCTGGACCTGCACTGGTCCTCGGTCCACAAGCTCCCGCCAGGGCAATTCGACGTCGTCATCGCCGCCGAGGTGCTGTGCTACGTGCCAGATGTCGAGCGCGCACTGGCCGCCATCGTCGAGCGCCTGAAGCCCGGCGGAGCCCTGTTGCTGTCGATGGAGGGCCGCTGGGGATGGGCCACAGCCCAAGACGCCCCAGAAGGCAGCGCGGAGGAGGCCCTGGCTGGCACCGGAATCGTGCACGAGCCCGGTGAGCGATGGGTGCGCACCTGGGAAGGCGACGAGCTCACCGCCCTGCTGCAGGGCGCAGGCTTGCAGGTCGACACCATGCTTCCCTGTTTCTACTTTACCGACGGCCCGCTCGAACGCACTCTAGGCTCCGCCAGTCTCGAGGAGCTGATCATTTGGGAAGTGCAAGCCCGCAAACACCCGGTCTGGGGCCCGCTCAATCGCATGTGGGTCGCCGTGGCGGTGAAGCCCAATGACTGATGCGGCCCCCTCTCGACGGCGTTGGCTGCTGCTGATTCCCGCCGTGCTGGCGCTGCCGGCCATCGCCTTGGGCATTCGCGGCATGGGGGCGGCTCCAGTTCCCCCGACAACCGGCCCCACAGTGGTGACCTTCGCGACCCCCATCGCCAACAGCTACGCGGTCGTTGGTGACGGAGGCGTGGTGCTCGTCGATGCGCAGGCCGTCGACTTCGAAGACTTCGTGCTCGAATCCCTCGACGAGCACGGAATCGAACGGGACGACGTACAAGCCATCTTCTTGACCCACGGACACGGAGACCACGCCGGCTCGGTCGCGGGCGTGGCCACCGCACTCGATGTCCCAGTCTACGCCGGTCAGGGCGACGTCTCGATGGTGACCGCGGGCCAGAGCCGCGAGCTGACCTCGATGAGCCTCATCGCCA
>CAYYHT010000207.1:0-10564 GCA_964471355.1 uncultured Enterobacteriaceae bacterium | reverse complement strand
CATCGACCGCATCAACCACCAGCGCGTGAAGAAAGGCGAGCCTGCCATCGAGTTCGGCATCGCGCTGCACGTGGGCGACGTGCACTACGGCAACATTGGTGGCTCAACGCGCCTGGACTTCACCGTCATCGGTCCTGCCGTGAATCTGGCCAGCCGCATCGAGGGCCAGACCAAGCTGCTGGGACAGACCGTTCTGGTGTCCGAAGCCTTCTATTCTGCGGCGCCCGACGGCCTGGAGCTGGCGGCCGAGGTGCAGCTGCACGGCATCGCACGGCCGCAGTGTATGTACCGTGTCATGGCCGACGATTGAGCTGGGCGACGCGGTCGGAATATGGGTAGATAGGATGGCGAGCGATGCACAACCGGAGAAATGAGATGCGACACCTGATTGTAATGGCGCCGGCCCTCATCCTCTTCGCTTTTGCGGCCTGCGACGGCGGTGAGCAGCCGTGCGTGGACGGAACTGTTCAGTGCGATGGCGATGCAACCTACCTGCTGTGCACCGACGGCGAGTGGGGCGAGTCCACGGACTGCTTGGGCACAGACACATGCATGTACATGGAGAGCATGGACATGGACATGTGCATGACGATGTAGACGGGGTCTCTTTGATGCGCTTTGTACTGCCCCTTTGCTTGGTTCTTGGCTGCGATCCGACGCCAGACTCCGACACGGATTCTGGTGGCGGAGGCGAATCTGATACGGACACGGACACGGACACGGACACGGACACCGACACCGACACGGACCCGGGGCCCTTCGCGTTCGTTGAGACCTTCGATGACGCTTCCAACCTCAGCGTCGGGGCTGTTGACGGATCCGGTTGGGTCCGAGGCACAGCACTCTTTGGGTTGGACGAGGACGCTGGAGACGGCTCGGACGGGGCCTATGCCCCGACGACCAGCGATACGCTGACAGCAGGCACCTACCAGTTCACCAGTGTGGACCTGGATGGGGTTCAGGTCGGCACTGATGGCGATGTCACCCTGCGCATCTCGGGTGCGTTCTCGATGACGAATTCCGCTCGACTGCAGTCGACGGGGGCGCTGCGCATTGTGGTCGATGGACCCTTTGACATCGGCGCCGGCTCTTCCTTCTTCGAGGCCAACGGTGGCGAGCTGATCGTCGATCAGCTGTCCACCGACGGCGTGAACATGGGCAATGTGCTGGTGCGCGCGACGACCGTTGGCGCAGTCCCCGCGGACCTGTCGGTGTCGAGCCGTGGCTCAATCACCTTTGACTCTGTGCAGGGGTACAACGAGTGGGATGCGGGGGCTACAGCCACGACCCGTGGCGGCGATACCATTCTGTGCGCCTATGGCGACATCGTCGTTCAGAATCTGACGCGCTTCGACACGCTCGGAACGGCCACGGCAGCCAGAGGGACAGGTATTTGGCTGCAGAGCGAGGGGGACATTGTGGTGCAAGGCACCTCGGCTTTCCTGCCGGACTTTGGCCCTGTTGAGCTTCGCGCTGCAGGAGCCATTCGCGTGCTGGACCTTGCCGATGTCCACAGCGTCGGTGGGCCGCTGGACATCATTGCGGATGGGCCTGTGGTGTTCGATACCGAAGCGCTCGTGCGTTCGCTTCCGGGGGATGGTCCGCGCCCAATCACCATCCGTGGCGCGTCGCTGACGATGGGCGAGTATGCCGTCTTGCAGACCACCAATTCGTTCTCGGGCTTTCCCGTCGGTGAGATCACAATCGAAGTGAGTGGGGACGCGACGATGGACCTCGAGTCGTTGATCATCATCGGCGATTCAGACTGTGGGGACGGCGGAGACGTGACCGTCAGGGCCGGAGGCAACGTCAGTTTGACCCAGGACTCGATGATCTATGCCGGTGAAGACGGCGGCTCGACCTGCCCCGGAGTGGGCGGTGATGTGCTGATCGAGGCGGGCGGCAGCATTGCGGCCACTGGAACCGGCGGGCCCTACATCCTGCCAGGAGCGGGCTTCACCAGCCCCGGAACGGTGACCGAGTCTCCCGGAGCATCGGTCACCGTTGAGCCAGACGCTGGCGTGCGACCGACGATCTCGGTCGAGTCCAATGCCCTTCCCGTGAATCTGGCGGGTCGAACAATCACCGACGTCAGCGTTGGCGCTGTCGATGGACTCGATTCCTGGGTGTCCGTCTGGGTTGATCCCGATGGCTCTGGAACGTGGGTCGCGCCGGCGGACGCAGTTGGACAGGTGCTGGTCGACGGTTGGAGATACCGCGTTGACCTGGGGCAGCGCATGTTCGACGGAAGCGGCTTAGACGAGCTCAGTGTGGCCTACTGACTGTCTGGAGTACCTGTGTTCGTCTGGTTCCTCACCTCGCTCGCGCTTGCTGAGCCGAGTCCAACGTGGACGGTCAGTGTCGATCCGCTGACCACGGCGCTTGGCTACGTGCACGTGCAGACCGAGGTCAAGATCAGCGACCACTTCTCGGTGTATTCGGGCCCGCACCTTCGCTTGTTCGATCCGCCGTGGACGGCGGCGGCCGACCGGGAGCCCTTCCTGGGCGTAGGCATCGAGTCGGGTGTGCGGTGGTTCCCCAAGGGCCAAGCCCCCGAGGGCTTTTGGCTGATGGGCCGCGGCGTCATCGCCTATGCCTGGGCCACGGACAGCGATGCGAGCAACCCTGCGGGCTATGGCAGCGGCCTGTTCGGCTACACCTGGATTGTGGGTGACCACTTGGTGCTCGCACTCGGCACGGGCATCCAGCGCATCGACTACGGGGTCGGTGACTACGGCCTGCACACCTTCTTCCCAGCGGCTCACACCAACATCGGTTGGTCCTGGTAGCTAGCTGTCGGGTAGCGCGTGTTGGCAGCTCCAGCACACCTCGAAGCCGGGCTCCCAGTCCTCTCCGCATGCGGGACAGGACTCGATCGGTGCGGCGGTTCCGCCAGGCTCGGACAGCGCGCCGCGCACGTCACCTTCCGCGGCCGGGGACAGACCGCCATGGGACTCGCTAACCTGGGCGATGGACAGGCCTCCGTGGGCGACGGGGCTGACCTCGATTCCGAGCGCACGCTGGGCCTCGCGCATGTCCTTTGCAGGCACCCAGACCTCGACCTGCGACTCCTGGAAGGGGATGAGTCCGCCCAGTCCGCTCAGGTGACCGCCGCGCAGCTGGGCGTTGATGCCGATGCCCTCCAGCAGCTGCTGTGCCATGTGTCCCTCGACGTGGAGCAGGGACGAAAACACGAGCACAGGGCGATCTTCCATGAGCTTGTTCTATCAGCTGCTACGCTGCCCGAATGGACTTTCAGACTCTGTTCCTGTCGGCATATGAAGTGGCGCTGTCTTTGGTGTTCGGCCTGCTGACGGTGTTCATCGTCATCAAGCTGGTCGAGCGGACCTTTCTGGAGCGCGAAGAGGGTAAGACCAGCAACCTGGCCACCAGCATATTCACGGGCTCTACGGTGCTCTGCGTGCTGCTGCTGGTGCAGTCTGCGGTCTTGCCGTCGGTCGACGCCATGCGCGCGATGGTACTGGGGCACAGCGCCATCACCGCGTCGGTCGTGGCCATTTCGTTTGGCTACTTCCTGGCGTTCTACGCAATTAGTTTGATGATCGGCCTGGCGGTGATCTTCCTGGCGATTCAGATCTACATGGTGGCCACCACCGATGTCGACGAGCTGGCCGAGCTGCGCAGCAACAACGTCGGAGTCGCCGTCGTGCTGGCGGCTGTGCTGTTGGGAACCACGCTATTTGTGCGCCCGCCGGTCGAACGATTCATCGGCAGCTTGGTGGACTATGACGCCCTCGAAGCCGAGCCGACGGTCGTTCCGCGCGCGATGCCCGAGGCCGAGGACGTGATGATTGCCCCCACGATGAAGACCGCAGACTGATGCGCTGGCGCCACAGCTTGTCGGCACTCATTGCCCCCGTGCTGGTGATTCCGCTGGCGCTGGTGGCGGTCGATGGGCTGAACGACGAGCTACGGGAATACCTGCCGGTCGGACCGCGCCTGAGTCCGACGCAGTACAAGGCCGGCGAGAATGCGTCCCAAGATGTGCGGCTTGTCAACGACGAGTACCGCTTCAACTACGTGTTCCGCGACCACTTGTCTCGAGAGTGGCGATGGAAGTGGGGCTGGAGCGAGTCCGATACGTCCGCCGCCATCGAGGGCTACGGCATCCCAAAGTGGGTCGTCGAGCCATACAAGCCGGTTCCCGAGGTGCTCGCTCAGCGTGAGGCGGCGATGTCCGCGGGGCTCTTTGAGCAGACTGGGCGCAAGATCAGCCCGGACTACAGCGCGATGGTGAGCGCCTATGCAAACTACACGGGCACGCTGCACGACTTGGCGCGCACGAGCATGGGCGAGCACACCCGCACCGACCGCGCCCGCATGTTGCTGGCGTTTATGCAGGACATTCCGTACGGCATCCCACCGCTCAACGACGGGGACCGGTTCATCGGAGAGCTGATTCCTCCTCCCCAAGTCCTGGTCGAGAAGTGGGGGGACTGCGACTCAAAGGTGGTGCTGTTCGCGTCGATCTTGGCCCACGACCCCGCATATGACGTGGTGCTTCTGCCCACGACAAACCACCTGCTGACCGGCATCGCCGGGGTGCCGCGGCCCTACCAGACCTTCGTTACCTGGCGAGGCAAGCGGTACATCCTGGCCGATCCCGCGGGACCCGGCCGATTGGCGCTTGGGGACACCGGCGGCCGCACCTACTCCTCCTTCGAGAACGTGCACCACGTCGACGCGAACCTGTGGACCGGCACCCCCTACCGCGCGGGCACCTCGGCCTCTGTGGGCGCCGAGCGCTCGTTTACCAGCGGCGATCTGCACCTTCTCAGTTGGTCCCGCGAAGAGGACCACATCAAGCTGCGCCTGCGGGCGGGCAGCCCGCTCGAGGTCGTCGCCAGCCTAGAGCTCGAGGACCAACAGCGTCCCGATGCCGTCCCATTTGCCCAAAAGCGCGCCGATGGCGACTACGAAGTTCTGGTGCGGCCACCGGGTCCAGGGGACTACACCGTGCGCGTCTACAGCAAGGCTCGGGGGTCTGACGGCGACTTGCTGCAGGCGGTTGAGTTCCCCATGCAGTGGGCGGACACCCCCGACTCACCGGTGTCCTTCCCGACTGCATTTCGGGCCTTCAATCGGGCGGGCGGCCAGCTGCGCACTCCCCTTCAGGGCAGACTTGCAGGAGGCACCACCGCATGGTTCGACCTCGATCTGCCAGGAGCCGAGGAGGTCGCCGTCATCGTGGGTGACCAGTGGCATATGCTGCGAAAGGAAGGCATTCGCTTCCGCGGAAAGGCCGAGGTGAACCACAGCGACTTTGGCGTGTACGGACGATTCGCTGGCGAGACCAACTTTGCGGGCTTGCTGCAGTACCAGCCGTACCAACCCTGACCCGAGTCGGTCAGCGCACGTACAAGAACCCGTCCTGGTGCCAGCCGGCTGAGCTGTTGTAGCAACCGCTCCAGTTCGCGGTGTAGTTGCCGCCATTGTAGCCCACAGCGATGCTGTAGATGATCAAGTTGCCCGGTCCGTAGCTGTAGTCGCCGAAGTTGCAGCAGCTGTTGTCGGTGCCGCTGTAGTTGGCGCCGCCGTACGTGCGGCTCCAGGTCATGTTTTTGTTGCCCGTTGAGCTGTTGACATTGAAGTTCGCGATGCTGTCGATCGTGCCCCAGCGCTCGGGGGTGGTGGTGCCGCAGCTCAACCAGAACTGGTCGCTGTACAGGTCGCGAATCTGGGCGTCCGACAGCTTGGCGCATGCTGGCTGGGCTGGGTCGGTCAGGGCGCCCACTGCGTTGACGTCCCCGGTGTGGCACCACGAACCGTTCACCATGCGGGCCGCAAGGGTCCAGCCGCCGTCGTTGTCGGCCATGTTGCAGTACACCTCGATGGCGTTGCTGGTGTCGCCGTCGGCATCGGGGTCGACCCAGAACATGCCGCTGGTCAGAGCCGGTGCGAGTGTGTGGATGCCCTCGCAGCTGTCTGCGGCGCTGGCTTGGGTCGTGCCGCAGTCGCCGATGCTGGCGTCGTTGTCGTCGCAGTCAGTGCCGCCGTACAGATAGGCGTCGGCGCCATCGCCGTCCTGGTCGAAGTCGCTCAGGGTGTCGCAGTCGCGGTCTTCGCCGTCGTACCAAATCTCGGCTGCGGACGGGTTGGTGTCGACATCGGTGTCGTTGCAGTCGGTGTCGTTTGCCGCGAAGCCGTTGGGCTGGTCGCAGGCATCGAGTGTGATCAGCGCGTTGCCGAATCCGTCATCGTCGTAGTCGACGTACCAAGTGGTGGCATTGGTTGCGGCCTCATCGGTGTCGCCGTCACAGTCGTTGTCCTCGCCGTCGCAGACCTCGTCGACGCCCGGCTTGATGAGGTCGGAGGTGTCGTCGCAGTCCCCGGCACATGTGGTGAAGCCGTCCGCGTCCGTGTCAAAGCCCTCGTCAGCCGTGCCATCGCAGTTGTTGTCGGTCTGATCGCAGGCCTCGACAGCGCCTGGGTAGGCGTCTCGGTCCAGGTCGTCGCAGTCGTCGCCGTTGTCGGCAAAGCCGGTGGGCTTCTCACATGAATCAACCGAGACCGCGGCGTCCCCGAACAGGTCGGCGTCGCTGTCTGCGTACCAAGTGGTGGGGTTGAGCGGATTGTCGTCGATGACTCCATTGCAGTTCTGGTCCACGTCGTCGCAGGTCTCGTCGGCGCCGGGAAGGATGGTGTCGTCGGTGTCGTCACAGTCCCCGCCGCAGCTGCTCACCCCGTCGCTGTCGGTGTCGTAGCCCTCATCGACGCTGCCGTTGCAGTCGTTGTCGACCAGGTCGCACTCTTCAGTCGCGCCAGGAAAGCTGTCGTTGTCGCTGTCGTCGCAGTCGTCGGATGCGGCCGAGAAGCCGGCGGGCTGCGTGCATGCACTGACTGTGGTGGTCGCCCAGCCGTGCCCGTCCCCGTCATTGTCGGCGTACCAGGTGGTCTGGTCGATGGCGTTCTCGTCGCTGGTGCCGTCGCAATCCGAGTCATTTCCGTCACAGACCTCGTCTGCGCCCGGATACACCGTGTCTTTGGTGTCGTTGCAGTCCGATGCGTCCAGCACGTAGCCCGTGGGCTGATCGCAGGCGTCCATCGCGGTCGCAAAATCGCCGAAGCCGTCGGCATCATCATCTGCATACCAAGTGCTCTCGCCGCTGGCACCGGCCTCGTCGGTCGAGCCGTCGCAGTTCTCATCCACCGCGCCATCACAGACCTCGGGCTCGCCCGGGCTGATGTCGCGGTCGTCGTCGTTGCAGTCTTGACAGGCTGGCCATCCGTCCGCATCGGCATCCGAAAAGCCGACCGAACCGTCGCAGTTGTAGTCGTTTGGGTCTTCGCAATCGAGCTCGGCGGCGCTCGGGTGGAAGTCGGCGGAGAGGTCGTCGCAGTCGTCGGCGTTGGCCACGTGTCCGTCGGGTTGGTCGCAGCCGGTCACCGGTGCGCCGGAGTCGCCGTAGCCATCCCCGTCGCTGTCGGCGTACCACAGAGTGCCATCGACGGGGTTTTCGTCGATCGCCTCGTCGCAGTCCTGGTCGATCCCGTCGCAGTTCTCGTCGGCGCCTGGAAAGACGCTGGCGTCTTCGTCGTCGCAGTCCGATGCGGCCACGATGCCGTCTCCATCCGAGTCGAGCAGCAGGTCTGGACCTGTGTCTTCGGTGGGGGTTCGGCAGCCGGCGGCCATGATGAGGAGGATGAGTGACGTGGTGCGCATGGAGTCTCCGTTGCGGCATCGTACCTGCTGTGCGCTGGCATCCGCCTGTCCGCATCCAGTAGCATCGGCCGATGGCAGAACAGGCGAACAAGCTGCGGCGAAGAGACTTCCTCAAAGCGGGAGTCGCTGGTCTGGCTGGTCTGGCTGCACTCAAGGTCGGTGCGCGGGTCCTGTGGGGTGCCGCTCCGGGGCCCGCTCCGCTTCCGTTGAGCCGGCTGCATCACCTGAGTGCCCGCCAAGAGGCGATTGTCACTGCTGTTGCGCTGGCCATGGTGGGCCCAGCCGCAGCGCCCGCGTACATCGCTGGTGATTGGGACCCCGCTGGCCATGTGGACAACGTCATGAGCGGATTGGCACCAGACCAAGCACAGGCTCTCGGCCTTGGAATCCACCTGCTCGAGGAATGGACGTTGGGCGTGACTGGATTCAGCCGGCTTTCGACCGAGAACCAGGTGGCATTTCTGGCGGGCTGGCGAACCAGTTCACTCGCGCTCAAGCGGACCGTCTGGGGAGCGCTTCACGCCGCCACTGTGTCCTCCTTCTCGGCGGTCGATGCCGGCAGCAAGGGCTTGATGGGGCACCCCGGTCCCTGCTTGGGCACTGGACGGCCCCCGGGCCAGACCGTGCAGTTCGAGTGGGACGAGGCGGTGCCATGAGTCGGTACAAGGCCATTGTCATCGGGTCTGGAGCGGGCGGGGCACCGGTTGCCCACCGCCTGGCAGAGTTCTGGGGCGGTGGCGTCGCCATCGTCGAGGCGGGCGAGCACTTCAAGGCCAGTGACTTCACCCAGCGCGAATACGAGATGGTGAACAAGCTCTACGCGGGCGGGGGCCTGCAGGGGACTGAAGATGGGTCGGTAGGCTTTATTGGGGCGAAGGCTGTTGGCGGGTCGACGGTCATCAACGACGCGATTTGCTTCAAGCCCCCCAAAGAGATGGTCGAGCGATGGAAGCGCTACGGCGTCGACGTCGACTGGGGTGAGCTGAGCCAGCAGGTTGCGCAGGTCGAGCAGTTCATGAGAGTGAGCGATCTGCCTCGCACGATGATCAACGCGCCCAACTACAAGCTTGGTCTTGGGGCGGCCCGAATGGGCTGGCATGGAGAGAGGCTTCGGCACAACAGCGTCGGCTGCGTACAGTGCGGCTTCCGGCACACCGGCTGTGCATACAACGCCAAGCAGTCCATGAATCTGTCCTTTGTGCCCAAAGCCGTGGCCGCCGGAGCGACGCTGTTCCCCCAGACGCGTGCGCTCACTCTCGAAGCAGATGGTGACGGATGGAAGGTCCACACCGACACGCAGGGGGAGCTGACGGCCGATGTGGTGGTGGTCTGTGCAGGCGTGGTCCAGACCCCAAGGCTGCTGCTAGCCAGTGGCATCGACGCGGGTCAGGGCGTCCAGGCGCACCTGAGCACCCTGGCTTGGGGCGAGTTCGACGAGGTGCTCGACCCGTTCAATGGCATTCCGATGTCCTATGGGGTGCTCGAGTTCGCCGATGTCTACGGCAGGACAGGCCCTGGCTATGTCATCGAAGGGGTCTCGGTGCAGCCGGTGACCTTCAGCGTGCAGTCCCTGGCCGAGGGTCCGACCAAACAGGAAATCCTCGAGCGCTATCGGCACCTCGCCGGTGCCCTGTGTGTGCTGCGCAGCAAGGCGCGAGGCAGCATCAGCTTGGGGGCCGGTGGTCGACCCGTCATCCATTACCCGACGATTCCCGAAGACACCGAGCGCCTTCGGCACTTCTATCAGCGGGCCACAGAGCTCTACTTGGCTGCTGGTGCCAAGCGTGTCCTGCTCGCCCACGGAAGCACACGCTGGGTGACCGAGCCGCCGGCCGGCGACCTGCCCATGGTGGCGGGAGGCTTTTATCAATACGCCGCGCACCAATTTGGCGGTGCATGCCGAGGCACCACACTCGATGGTGAGGGCCGCGTGAAGGGCCAGAAGAACCTATGGGTTCTCGATGCGAGTGGGTTCCCAGAGGCCCTAGGAGTCAATCCACAGGTCACGATCGCCGCCGTGGCCCGCATCGGCGCCGAGCGCATCTTGGCGGGATCGTAAGCGCTCGGTAACTGCACAGGCTCTGCACGAACCGGCTTGTAAACGCCCGGTCTTACCCCACATGACCCGTGCTGAATTCCTGCTGTTGCTGTGCCTTGCTCCCTCTGCGTGCAGCAATGAGGGGGGCCACATCGACTGCGACTTCCCGGTCGGCAAGCCCGATGCCGAGGCGTACTACGACGCCCAGGCCTATGGCCGGAACGAGCACTTGGGCTCGGACTGGAATGGAGTCGGCGGCGGCCACACCGACCTGGGCGATCCCGTCTTTGCCATGGCAGATGGCGTGGTCACGCAGGTCCATGACTTTCAGGGTGGCTGGGGACGGGTGGTTCGGGTCGTGCACAGCTTGGACAACGGGGCCAAGCTCGAGTCGCTGTACGCGCACTTGGACAGCTTTTTGGTGAAGAAGGGAGCGACCGTGCGGCGTGGCGAGCAGCTGGGCACCATTGGCACGGCACATGGACAGTACTGGGCTCACCTGCACTTCGAGCTGCGCACCGCGATTGGCGCTGACATTGGCGGTGGCTACGGACTTCCAGAGCAAGGTCAGGTCGATCCCACGGCCTTCATCAAGGCACACCGGCCCAAATGAGCACCGAACGCATCGGTCTTGGGTTGCTGCAGTCGCTGCTGGTGCTGGCTTGGGGGTTGTCCCTGTGCCACCTGCTGCTGCCGGACGACCACTTTGTGCTGTCTGTCGGACACGCGATGACCGGCTACTGGGCGCCGCTATCGGGCCTGGTGCTGATGGGTGCGGTGGCCTTCGGTCGTCACTACGAGGCGCTTGCGGCGGTTCCGATCACGGTGATGTGGCTGGCCTG
>CAYYHT010000206.1:0-10574 GCA_964471355.1 uncultured Enterobacteriaceae bacterium | reverse complement strand
GGTTCCCCCGGCCGAGCGGATCGAGGGCGAGACGAAGCTCGCCCCTCCTTGTCAGGAGTCCGTGCGCAAGGTCATCAAGCCCAGTCGCCGCGACGGCTAGGGCATCCGTACTGAAGCGACCGTGAAGGCATCGCCGCCTTGATCCGCATTCGCCGGGGCCGACTTGCCGACAAAGTTGGACTCTCGCAGGTGCCGGCGCACGGCCTGTTTCATCGCACCAGTCCCGTGACCGTGCAGCACGAACACCACGTTGATGTGGTGCGACAGCGCCTCGTCCAGGAACGCATCGACCGCGTCGAGGCCCTCATCGACACGCATTCCGCGGAGGTCGACGGTGTTCGTTGCGAGCTTCAAGGCGTCGGCCAGCACCGCCGCCTTGGCCGGCTTGGCCTTGGGGATCGGAGCGCCCTTCCTCTTGGACCGCGGCATCGGAGCGCTGCGAACCGGCTCGAGCTGGTCGGCAGCCACCCGCATGCGCATGGCGCCAATGCGTACCTCGATGTCGTCCCCCAACGCCGTGACCTCGCCCAGAGAACCCATGCGCCGGTGCCGAACCCGGTCTCCGACCTCAAAGGCATGGACCGGTGCTGGTGCCGGTTCGGCCTGTGTGGGCACCAAGCCCTTGAGTGCTCCGAGGGTCTGTCGAGCGCTGTCGACGCCACCATGGGAGGGACTGCGCTGCAGCTCAGCCACCACGGCACTGATGGCCTTCTCAGCACGCTTCAGCCGGTCGATGAACGCAGCCGCGGCACTGTTCTCGAGCTGTTTGGCCCGTGCCGCGATGCGCTCCTCTTTGACCGACAGCTGGGCCTCGCGGCGGGTCAGTTCGTCGCGCAGCGCGGTGGCCTCGCGGGCCTTGGCATCGGCGCTAGCCCGCTGATCATCGAGTGATCCCAGCGCCTCGGAAAGCGCGCGCTCGGCATCATCCATCAGCTCGCGGCCACGGGTGACGATGTGATCATCGAGCCCCATGCGAATGGCCGTATCAAAGGCGTGGCTCTCGCCCGTCGCATCGGCCACGACCCTGTATGTAGGCTTGCCATCGGCGTACTCAACGGCGGCCATCGCGACGCGCACGTCCGACATCGCCAGGGCCTTGAGCTGGGCGAAGTGAGTGGTCGCGACCACCGCCGGTCCCTTGTCGAGCAGCGCTTCGATGACCGAACGGCCCAGGGCCGCACCTTGGGCGGGATCGGTGCCGGTGCATAGCTCGTCGAGCAACAACAGCCGACCTGGAGCGGCCGCATCGAGCATGGCGCGCAGAGCGACGAGGTGAGCCGAGAAGCTCGATAGGTCGCCGCGAATCGTCTGGGCATCGCCGATGTCAGCGAGCACGGCTTCGTAGCGGTCGACCCGACTACCAGGATCAGCCGGAACGAAGCAGCCGATTCGCACCAGCAGCGCACACAGGCCGATGGTCTTGAGCGCAACGGTCTTGCCGCCGGTGTTCGGGCCGGTCAGCACCAGAGCCGGGCAGTCACCGCCCACCTCGAGGTCGTTGGCGATGACATCGATGCCGCGCAACACAAGCACCGGGTGCCGGGCGGCCGTCACACGAACCACCCCCTCGGAGCGAACGGTCGGACGACTGGCGGCCAGCCGGCGAGCCAGACCGCGGCGGGCAACGGAGAGATCAATGGCTGTGGCGGCCGTGAGCGCGTCGCCAATCGCTGAGGCGTCCATGCCCACCCAGCGAGACAGCTCGGCCAGAATGCGCTGTTCTGCGGCTCGAAGGCGACCCTCGGCGATGCGCAGGCGATTGCTGATCTCGACGACCTGGTGGGGCTCGACAAACACAGTCTGTCCGCTGCCAGATGTTCCGTGCACCACGCCGATGTCCCAGCGCTTGGCGTGCTGCTTGATGGGCAAGACGTAGCGATCGCCACGCATGGCCACGAACTTGTCCTGCAGGATGTCCGAGAACTGGTCGCCCTTGAGCAGGTCTTCGAGGGTGCGGCGCACACTGGTCTGCAGCTCGATGATGCTGACGCGCAGCTCGGCGAGCTCGGGGTAGGTCTCGCCGGACAGCCGGCCCTGGGGGTCAAATGCGACCATCAGCGACGCGGTCAGGTCCAGGTCGTGAGCAATGCCGTGGGACGTGGCTGACAGGGTCGGAGCCAGCTCGTCGCGCTCTTGAAGCCCGTCGCGCAGGGCCGACAGTGCCTCGAGGGTTCCGCCCACTTGGCGCAGCTGCGGCGCGTCCAGGGACTCACCGCGGGTGGTTCTGCGTACCAAAGCGCTGATGTCGCCCACCGCACCGATGGGAAGGGGCCACACTTCTTCGAGGGCGATGACCTCTTCGATGGCGTCGTACGAGGCATCGACAGCCGCAATACTGCCCAGGTCGGTCAGCGATTCAGCCGCGCGCGCACCGGCAGCGGTCCGCGCCTCGGCGGCCAACGCATCGACGACAAAGCGCCAGTCCAGCGCTTCGATGGTTCGTTCCAACAGGTCCATGGACCCGGCTTAGCGCACCGGTCAGGGTCCGCCCAAGTCCTCGCTATAGAAGATGTGCACCGCACCGGCATTGTTGCCGTTGGTGTTGTCGCTGCGAGCGCCAATGGCAATGTCGTCTGTGGTGCCCATGTTGGCGTTGCCAATCGTCGAGATGTCCCACCCGGCGTCGTCGCCACCGGCGGTTCCGAAGATACGGGCGTCGGACTGGGTGTCGAGGTCGTAGGTGCCGCCCGTGCGGATGTTCTGGGTGACCAGGTAGGCAACTCCGGTGTTGAGGACCAATGGGTCGGGTCGATCCCAACGCCGGGCTCCCACGCCTAGGCCTTCGCCACCTGAGTCGGCGTCGACGTAGCCGAGATTCGCCACGCGGAATCCGGCTTCATCTCCAGCATTGCTGCCATTGAGGATGACATCGGACGTCGACAGAGAGCGAGTGCTGTTGCACGGGCAGTACATGATGTAGGCACGACCCGCGTCAGAGCCGACGCCCGCGACCTTGACACGCGGAGCACCCACGACAATGTCCACATTGCCGTCCATATCTGCGTCCAAGATCGCGATATCACGACCGGCGTCGTCACCACCGCTCTCTCCGTTGTACGAGGCCGAAGCGATGCTGTTGATGTTCATTTGGCCGGTGGGCTCGGCCCCCGACGACGCACCCGGAATGACATAGGTCATGCCCTGACCACCAGAACCCTTGGGAGCTGACACGAGCAGGTCTGGAATGAAGTCGCCGTCGAGGTCGTATTGGGAGTCGATCAGCACCTCACCAAGTTCGTCCTGGGTGTTGTTGCCATCGACGCGCAGCTCCACGAAGCGCGCTTCGTCAGGGGTCCCGTAGTCGATGTAGACCCGTCCCATCCTGGACCCGGCAGGTCCAAACTTGGGTGCCGAGAAGATGATGTCCTCGATGTAGTCTCCGTCCATATCCATCGCCGCAGAAGCGCTTCCTAGACGGTCTTGCGGTCCTTCACCGACATAGGCATGGTCGTTGTTGCCGAACGATGTGGTGCCTAGCGGATCGGTGAAGATGTAGGCAGCACCGCGACCAAGGTCATGCTGCGGCGCGCCGGCCACCATGAAGCCATCATTGGGACCATAGGCAATCGACGCGCCGGCGGCAGCGCCAGTCTCGTTGCCGACAATGGCATGGTAGTTACCGAGCTCGCCGCCAATGCTGAAGTCGCTGGTGACGATGTACACGATGCCCACGTTCGAAGCGCCAGGCGCTCCCACGGCGAACTCGTCAATGCCGTCCGAGAACGAATCGATGTCACCGAGCGGGATGATGACCGAGCCCGCGTGTGCGTTGGGTCCGCCGCCCCAGAAGGTGATGTTCGAGTCGCCGATCTCGACGTCACCGCCACCGCCGCAGTTGTCGGCCTCTCCATCGCAGTCGTCGTCGATGCCATTCTGGCAGTCTTCTTGGGCATCTGGGTTGACGTCGACCAGGGTGTCATCGCAGTCCCGGTCATCCATCACCCAGCCCCAGGGCAAGTCGCCGGTGTCACAGAAGCGTTGAGTGCTGGTCCAGTCCCCGAACCAGTCGCCGTCCACGTCTGCGTTGTACTCTGTTCCGTCGATGGGGTCGTTGTCGGCGATGTAGTCGCAGTCGTTGTCGATGCCATCGCAGACTTCGTCGGCGCCGGGGTTGATGCTCCAGTCGTCCTCGTCGCAGTCGCCGCTGGCCAGGACGAAGCCCGGGGGTTGTGGACACTGGAACAGGGTGCTGATGCTCGAGCCGTAGCCGTCGCCGTCTTTGTCCTGGTACCACCACTGATCGACGGTGCCTTCGTCCACATCGCCATCGCAGTCGTTGTCCTTGCTATCGCAGATCTCAGCGGCGCCTGGGTAGGTCTGGTTGTCGCTGTCGTCGCAGTCTTCGGGATCGGTGATTTCGTTGGTGCCCGACGGCTGCACGCACGACTTGGTCGTGGGAGAGGTCGAGTAGTTGGCAAATCCATCGTTATCGGTGTCGATGTACCAGTCGGGGGCATCGGGCGCGTCGTCCTCGTTGGCCATGCCATCGCAGTCGTCGTCGTATGCGGTGCTGCAGGTCTCGGGGGCGCCCGGGTTTACCGCTGCCTTGGTGTCGTCGCAGTCGGTGCTATTCGCCTCGTGGGTCGAGGGCATGTCGCACTTCTTGGTGGTGCTGTTCAGGTCGCCGTAGCCGTCGTTGTCCGTGTCGGCGTACCAAGTGGGCTCGCCCGTTGTCGAGGGGTCCAGATCGTCGGCCACGCCGTCGCAGTCGTTGTCTACATCGAGGTCGCAGACCTCGTTGGCGGCCGGGTTGATGGCGCCATCGGTGTCATCGCAGTCGGTGGCGTCCAAGACGTAGCCGCCAGGCGTTGGATCTGGGCACGCTGAGATGGTCGAGCTGGCATTTCCATAGCCATCGGCATCGTTATCTTCGTACCAAGTGACCACGCCCACGGCGTTGCTCTCGTTGATGGCCCCGTCACAGTCGTCGTCGTAGGCGGTGCTGCACAGCTCTGATGCCGACGGGTTGACCGCCGCATCGGTGTCGTCACAGTCGTCGTTGGTGGCCACATAGCCTGTGGGTTGCGCACAGTTCGTCTGGGTCGCCGCGCCCACGGGGGCATGACCGTCTCCGTCGCCATCGAGGTACCAGAGCGTCGAGGTGACATCTTCGTCCGTCATGCCATCGCAGTCTTCGTCGACACCGTCGCAGGTCTCGAGCGCACCTGGATGGATGCTGGCGTCTGCATCATCGCAGTCGGCGCTGTCCTCGACGAACGCAGTGGGCGACGTCGGGGCGATGCACGCCATGTCGCTCGTGTTCACGTCGCCGTAGCCGTCGTCGTCGGCGTCTGCATAGAAGGTGGTCTTGTTCACCGCAGTGGGGTCATACTCTTCGGCAAAGCCGTTGCAGTTGTCATCGACTCCGACCGTGTCGCAGTCCTCGAATGTGGTGGGGTCCGGATTGACGGCAATGTTCGTGTCGTCACAGTCGGTGGAGTCAGCGACAAAGCCGGGCAGCTGATCACAGGCCCAGCCTGGCGTGCTCAGATCTCCGTAGGTGTCGGTGTCGAAGTCCCGGTACCAGGTAGCGGGATCGCTGACGTCGTCATCATCGTCATCGACCAGACCATCGCAGTCGTTGTCGAGGTCATCGCATTCCTCGGCGGCTCCGGGGAACAGGGCGATATTACCGTCGTTGCAGTCCTCGTCGTTGGACACAAAACCGTCTGGCTTGGAGCAGGCGACCTGAGAGTTCGACGCGTCGCCGTAGGTGTCCGTATCGACGTCCGCAAACCAGCTTACAGCCGACAGACTGCTGTCATCGTCGTCGATCTCGGTGTCGCAATCGTCATCGACGCCGTTGCAGACCTCGGTGCCGTCGGGGTTGATGAGCACACTGGTGTCGTCACAATCGTCGGCGACCTGGATGAAGCCGGGGGGCTGAGCGCAGGACTCTTGGCTGTCTAGCGGGTTGCCGAAGCCGTCCCCATCGGTGTCTGCGTACCAGAAGACGTCCGACGTGTCGTTGTCGACGACGGTGTCGCAGTCGTTGTCGAGGCCGTCGCAGATCTCATTGGCCAGTGGATAGGTGTTTCCATCGGCATCGTCACAGTCGTCATCAACCAGCGCAAAGCCAGTCGGCAGGTCACAGGCGGTCTGGGGATCGGCACTCACGCCGTGCGCGTCACCATCGGCATCGACGTAGAACTCTCTGGCGCCAACCGCGTCCGCGTCGTCTGCCGCCCCATTGCAGTCCTCGTCCGTGTCATCGGCATCACAGACTTCCACTGCACCGGGATTGACGAGCGCATCACCGTCGTCGCAGTCGCCAACCAGCTCCGCAAATTTCGGCGGCGCCACGCACTTGGACACGGTGCGAGACGCCTCGCCGTAGCCATCCTCGTCGTCGTCGCCGAACCACGTCGTCTGTCCAGTCACCGCATCGGCATCGTCGATCAAGCTGTCGCAGTCGTTGTCGACGCCGTTGTCGCAGATCTCTTCGCTGCCAGGGTTGATCGCATCGTTTTTATCGTCACAGTCGAGTGCCGTACCCACGTGGTCGGTCGGCGCTACGCAGGCATCTGCCGTGACCGCGGGGTCGCCAAAACCGTCGCCGTCAGAGTCGAGATAGAAGGTTGCTGTGCCATCGACTTCGTCGTCCGCATCGTCGGTCAGGCCATCGCAGTCGTCATCTGACCCATTGCAGGACTCGACGGCCTCGGTGTTGATGGTGGCATCGGCGTCGTTGCAGTCGCCCGAGACCTGGATGTAGCCAGGAGGCACGCCGTCGCAGGTCGCGAATGCAAACTCGGTGGCCGGATCGCCCTCGCCATCGCCGTCCGAGTCCAGGTACCAAAAGGCACCCGGGAAGTTCGCCGCGTCGTCGTCATCGCAGTCGCCATCGGCCTGCACGTAGTTGGGCGGCACGCTGCAAGTCTCGACCACAAACGAGATGTCAGAGTCGCCGAATCCGTCGCCGTCGGCATCGGAGTAGTACGTCGCGCCCGGATAGGAGAGCGGGTCATCGTCGTCGCAGTCGCCCTGCTGCGCTGCGGTATCAGGAGGGGCCTCACAGGCCGAAATTTCGTCGGCATCGTCGTCGCCAAATCCGTCGCCATCGACATCGGCATACCAGAGTGAGTCCGGATTGAAGTCGGCATTGGTGTCGTCGCAATCGCCCGCGACTTGCACCATGCCCTCTTCAGGCGCTGTACATGCAACGACGCCGCCAACTTCATCGCCGTAGCCGTCGCCGTCGAGGTCGGGGTACCACGTGATCTCACCCACACTGCCGTCGGTCAGATCGCAGTCGTCGGGCATGAGCACACCGTCGCCGTCGGTGTCGAGGCGCTCTTGATGAGCCTCGTCACTGACATAGCGACAACCGGTGATTGATAGCAAGCAAATCAGCAGGGTGAGCAGGCGCACTGGCTCTCCGTCCGCGTAGTTATCGGCATGGTCCGGCCGCAGTGTAGCTGTTCGTCATTGGGATCGTCAGGATTGTGGGCCTTGCAGCACCAAGGTCGCCCGGCCGATGCCCTCGCCAAAACGCACCGATTGGCCTGCCGCAATGGTCCACGTCCAGGCACCCGGTGGAGCGACCAGCACCACCGTCGAGCCCAGGTGAAACACCCCGAGGTCGGCACCGCGAGCGAGCTCAATCGGCTCGGCGGGTTGGTCCTGGATGCGGGTCCGCGTATTGCCCACGTTGGTGATCAGATCGCACACTACTGTCGAGATGCGACCGACGCCAAAGGCCCCCACCAACACAACCGCCAGCGGGCCGCGGCTGGTGTTCATGTGCACCGCAAAGCGCTCGTTTTTGCTGAACAGGTCATCGACCCGGCGCACGGCCGCGGGAAAGACCGGCCACAGCGTGCCCGGCAGGTAGGTCCAGCGCACGGCTGAGCCCTCACGGGGAACGTGAACGCGGTGGTAGTCCTTTGGGGAGAGGTACAGCACTGCGACGTCCTGTTCTCCGTCCACAGGCTCATCGAGCAAGCTGGCGATGGACAGAAAGCGCCCTGGAGCCAGCTCGATTCGCTGATCGACAGTGCGTCCAACCGCTGCCACTCGGCCGTCGACCGGACTCACAATGGCGTCCTCGGCGCTGTCGATGGGCCTCATGCCGTCTTTGAGACGTCGGGTGAACAGCGACTCGAGCGTGCTGAAGTCCGACAGGTCGCCCTCGGCCTCGTCGAGATCGACGCCATAGGCCCGCACAAACAAGCGCGTCATGAGCCGAGAAGCACGGGAACGGGCGAGCCATCCCATGCCGCGGGCTCCTCGATTGCGTGGCATCAGCGACAAGACACTGACGATGAGCGCGTCCTTCATGACTTCGCTGCTATCCCAAACCACTCGGCCTGGTGGTCGCGAAGCGCTTCGAGCAACAAGCTCTCTACGGCCAGCACCTGAAAGTCGTACTCCCTGGCCAGCTCAAGGGTGAAGTGACTGGCGTGGAAGATGCGCACGTGAATGCGCGCCTCCTTGTCGCGTCGCCGAATGGCCATGGCGGCCCGCAGGTTGATGTTGTCGCTGTCGGCACACAGCACGTAGACCGGCGGCGGGCCCGTGCCCTCGAGCATGTCCATCACATTGGGCCAGGTGCGGGGGTCGGCCAAGTCGGACTCGCGCACATGCACATCGAGCTCGGTTCGAAAGCCCACCTGCTCGGCGAACTGCTGCTTGCGCACACCCGCTTCCTTGTCCACGACGATGACCGTGCCGATCTCGACCCCCGCCTCGCGCTGCAAGTACTCCAAGATGGTCTGGCCAAAGCGCCCAAACCCGGCAATCACCACGATGTCTCGGCCCGCCGTGGCCTCGAAGAAGGCCTCGAGGTGGCCCGAGTACAGGTGCGATGCAGCCACGCGGTGGGCATTGAAGACAATCGGGGCAGGACCCTCTCGGTGTGCGAGAAGCTGTCCCACGCTTCGCCGCATTGCGATGTCTGACACGTGAACTGCGACCTTGGCGCCCGGGTGATTATCCAGGATGTTCCAAGCGACTTCGAGGTTGACCAGGTCGTTGTCGGTCATCAACACGACGCCGCGCGCGCGGTCCAGGTTGAGCAACCGTCGGGTGGCACGCCGGGTGATGTCCCCCCTCAAAAACTGGGCACCCAGGCGACTCTGGGCTTCCTGGGCATTCAGATTCTCGCTCTTGTCCACGACCACCACATGGGCGTCGGTGGCCTCGCGCAGCGCACTTAGGCACAACATGCCGAATCGTCCGACACCCACGATGACGATGTGGTCGCGCATGCGCTGCTGAATCAGCCACTTCGGCTGCAGCATACGAATGAGCCCCTCGGCCACCGCCGTCGTGGTGATGGCAGGCGCCAAGAAGTAGGCCACCCACATGGCGAAGCGGCTGACCTCGGTGCCCCCCATCGGCACGCCTAGATCCATGCCACCCAGCACAAACAGGCCGGACACGTAGTAGACCCGCGTCGCTAGATCGGCCGTGGCAGCCCCGGGACGCTCGGTAAAGTCCACACCGGTCGAAAAGGCCCAGAAGGCACAGGCGAACACCATCATCACCGGCAAGACGCGCACGGTCAGGGAGTTCATTTGCCCTACTCGTTTGCCCAATGAGGAGTCGCCGTCAGGGTTCGGCTGTCGCGGACCTCGATGCCATCGGCGTCGACGACCGACACCGAGAGCGTGATCTCGACGCCATCGAGCACATCGTCATTGTCGATGTCCAGAATCGCGAACCGACCGACCATCTCGTGGGTCCAGGGATCGGCGTCTTCAGGGGCTTGCGCGATGCCCTGCAGGTACTGGCCCGTCAAGATGAGATCGACCCCGGCACTGACCACCGAGAAGTTCGTCTCGGGATTGCTGGGGTCTAGCAGGTCGTCTGGATTTCCGGCCTCGATGCCCTTGGTGCGCACCGATGCCAGAATGTGGAAGCCTCCCTGCGGACCTTGGATGACGAACACCTCATCGGCGTCAGACAGGTCCTCCCACTCGTACTCTCCCTGACCTAGCAAGGCATCTGGATCTGGTGGTGGCGCCGATGTGCAGGCTGTCAGTGCGACCGCAAGCCAGAGGGCCAGCACCCTCATAAGCACAAGCACTCACAGTCATCGCCGCGGCGGGCGCAGCTCTCTCCGGTTCGCGCTTCGATCAGCTCATGCCAGGTCTCGGTCTCGAGGTCGAAGGACCAGGTGTCATCGAGGTGATCGCTGCAGTCCGACACGCCACCGAACAGCCAGACGCGATCGTGCAGCACGGTCATGGCCGCGGTCGACCGACGCTCGGGGCCATCGGTGTCCTGTTCGACATAGGTGGCGGGAATCTCCTGTGGATTGCCATTGCAGCCCAGTGCGCCGCCGGTGAACTCGTCGCCGTCGTAAAGCTCGTCCCAGTCGTCGTCGTCGTTGTCCCAAGCCCACAGGTCGTTCTCGACTCCGCCATCGACGTGCCCGCCAAACAGCAGGTAGCGGTCCCGTACGCCGTCATATGCGCCGTCTGCGTTGAACCGGCCGGTCCACGGCGGGCTTGTGTCGACCTCGTCCCAGTCCCCATCATCGATATCGAGGGTATAGGCGTCGGCGATCGCTGGGGAAACGAAGTCTCCGAGTTGACCCCCCATGACCACAATCCGGTTGCGCTGCGAAT
>CAYYHT010000205.1:0-10588 GCA_964471355.1 uncultured Enterobacteriaceae bacterium | reverse complement strand
CGCTCAGCGACGTGCGGCTTGAACGTGAGCGTGCTAAACCGATTGCCGTTCTAGTCGGCACCGCTGCCAAGACCCGACCCGAGTGTTCAGCGGCGTGCGAGAGGCCGGAGTTTGACATCCGGTCCGGCGAGCCCTGGTGGATCGCTTTTCGAACAACGCCCACGACCTCGTGATCGAGGGCGAGTCGTACCGCAAGCGCCAGAAGCCGCGCCTGGAAGCGCCTGGAAGCGACGACGCGCAACTGACAACTCCGCCGCATGTCGGCCCGTGTACGACGCACCGCTCAAGCCTTGGCGATCCCCGCAGAGGTGCCGGCGGTCCTAATGCGTATAGAAGGGCCTCATCGAGATCGGAAGAAAGACGTCACAGGGGCGCAGTCGTGCGGTTTGTCTATACGCGCTCTATGGGCGCGGTGCGTATAGACAGGACGAGGCTCAGTCCTTCACCGCCGTGTAGTACGTCCACCGTCGCTGGCCATGGGCTTCGAGTAGTCGCTTCTCTTTCATGCGCCGCAGCAACAGGGACGCCTGGTTGCCGTTCAAGAAACAGAGTTCCATCGCATCCGACCTACGGATCTTGCCGTGCTGGCGGACAAAGCCGAGCACCAGTTGCTCATGCTGCAGCCGGTCGAAGCCAGCTTGCCGCGTGTACTCGACCTTGCGCCCCTGCCGTACATACACCCGAGCCGCCAGCGTATAGCGGCGCCCACGACCGTGCCCACGCACCTCCACCAGACCGCGCTCGATCAGACCTTCCAGCGTCGCCAACGCCGCAGGGGCGCCACGCTGCATCAAGTCCGCGAGTTCGTTGCGGGTCAGTCGCCGGTGTTCGCGCAGGGCCGCCAGCGCGATGAGGCTGTCGATCGGCAGCGGCCCGAGATACGGCTCTCCTCCTCCATGATCATCCGCAGGAACTCGGTGTCCGCTTCTGACGTTGGCAGGCGCAGAACAACCCCGTGCGAGGTGCTGCTTGAGTAGTCCGGCGATCCGACTTGAACTCGATGGTCAGGCTCTCGGCTATCGGGATCAGGGTTCGGGCTCCTCCGAAGTGGGCACAGGCGCGAAAAGACGGTGCGTCCGGGCTCGCGTGCCAAGCCTACCTCGCTGGGTCATCCCATAGAACCGCGCTGACGGACAGGCCGAAAAGCGCCCCGAATGGGCACATCGAGCTCCAGTGACATAAGCGCGCCGCGCCCTCATTCCCGGCGCTGCGGGGCTGACTGTCGGCGATTCGCGCACTACCGTTGCGTGCCTCTGGATCGTCGCAGGCGGTCAGGATCTCGGACGGGCACCAACAAGGTGGGCGATAGCGATGAGCGAATACCAGTACTACGAGTTCCTCGCGATCGACTCACCGTTGAACGCCGACGAGATGGCAGAGCTGCGCGACGTGTCGACACGCGCCGAGATCACGCCGACCGGCTTCCGCAACGAGTACAACTACAGCGACCTGAAGGCCGACGCCGGCGAGCTGCTGGAGCGCTACTTTGACCTGCACGTCTATGTCGCGAATTGGGGCACGCGCCGCTTGGCGATGCGCCTGCCGAGCGAATTGGGCGCGGTCGAGGACTTCGCGCCCTACGTTCAGGGTGAAGGCGCGGACGTCCGACTTGCCGGTGAGCACATCATCATCGAGCTGTGGAGCGAGACCGAAGAGAGGGAGGACTGGGTGGACGGTGGCGGCTGGATGGGCGCGCTTGCCGGTGTCCGTGCCAAACTGCTGGGGGGCGACCTCCGGCCGCTGTACATCATCTGGCTGCACAGCGTCGGCTTTGACTACTTCGACGCCGAAGATGAAGACGCGGCGGAGGTAGAGGAGCCGCCGGTTCCGGCTGGAATGACAGACCTGCCTCCCTGTCTTGAGTCGATGGCAGAGTTTCTGCGCATCGATCCGGTCCTGCTCAAAGCCGCAGCGGAGGCGAGTCACCCTGGCCAGCTCAAACAGCGCGACATCGCGCCTTGGATCGCCGCGCTCGACGACGGAGAGAAGAACAGCCTGCTGCTCCGTGTCGTTCGAGGCGAGCACGCGCGCGTCACCGCGTCGCTGGTGAGTCGGTTCCGCGCAGAGACGTGCCGAGACAACAGATCGCCTGCCCCAAGACGCCGCACCGTGCCCGAGCTTCTTGCGCGCGTTGAGGAGCTCGAAGAGGCCGAGCGGCGCCGCAACGCGCTCGCCGCAGCCGAGGCCAAACGCAAGCGGGAGGCAGCCGAAGCGTCAGCCAAACTCAAACGCCTGAGCGCCCTTGCCGAGCGGAAGCCCGCGGCCTGGCGAGACGTGCAGCAGCTGGTGGACGCCAAAAAGGCGAAGTCCTACGACCATGCCGTCCGGTTGTTGGTCGACCTACGCGACCTGGCCGTGCGCGAGGGAGATGCGGCTGCCTTCTCTCGCAGGCTCAACGTCCTGCGGGAGCTGAACGCCAGCAAGCGCGCTTTCCAGAGGCGGCTCGATCAGGCCGGGTTGCGGTGAGGGATGTGATGAAACGCAGCAGTTGGCCCGAGGGCACCGATGCCCTGCTCGACGAGATCCTGACCGACGCGTGCGGCGAAGAAGAGCAGCTTTGGGCGCTGCTTGAGGGCTTCGCGGACGGCGTCGGGCTTGCCGCCGACGCCTTCGTGATCGGTGAGCCGGTCTCGGTGCTCGCGATCGACTACGACGGTAACTCGCGGCGCGGACTCACCGCGCTGTGTCTCCGCTCGGATGGCGGCGAATACGTCGTGACCGTATCCGACGTCGTATTCCCCGATGGCTCGGACGGCGAACGACACGTCGCCGCGTACCGCAAGTGGCAGGGCTTGGACCCATTGCTGCACTCCACCCCGCCTCAGTCTCTCCGACCCAAGCGCCACAAAGCAGGCGGCGAAGACATCGACCTCAGCGCGCCCGTCGAGCTCGTCGTCCTCGCGCCCAAGGACAAGGACAAGGCCGCACGGTGCCGCGTCCTTGGGACGGAGCGGGAAATCACGGTGCGATACAAACAGGTGTGGGAGATGGTCCCCGGCGAGATCATCACCGTCCGGGGCCGCAAGCAGTGGACGTACGCACGCCACCCCTACCTGTCCGGAGAGGTGCAGAGCCATCGCCTCGAAGTGCAGGCTCTCGGCCTCACCCCGCTGCGCCTGCGAGACGAGTGGCGCTGGGATCCAGCCGAGGAGTACTGGGGCGACGAGGATGAGCCCTTGCCGCAGTGGGCCGAGGCCATCATCGCGCGCGGGCCTCGCATGTCGTTCGAGATGGAGCAGGTGCTCCCCGGTGAGGATCCAATTAACTGGGACACCGACCCGATCCTGGAGTCGAACGACCTGAGGGCAGCGGGCGACGTTCCCGGTGCGCGCAAGCTTCTGGTGGAGATGCTGGCGGCGGATCTGCGCTGCCTCGACGCCCACGCGCACCTGGGCAACCTCGAGTTCGCGCATTGGCCGGACAAAGCGCTGCGGCACTACGAGGCCGGAATGAGGATCGGCGAGCTGTCGCTCGGCGCGGAGTTCGATGGCGTGCTGGAGTGGGGGCGCACCGACAACCGGCCGTTCCTGCGGTGCATGCACGGGTTCGGGCTGTGCTTGTGGCGGATCGCACGCGCCCAAGAGGCGGGGGCTCTGTTCGAGCGGATGCTGTGGCTCAACCCGAACGACAACCAGGGGGTTCGGTCTTTGCTGGCGCGGATGCGAGCCGGGGAGCGGTGGGAAGACCGCGGCCACGATTGGTAGCGGCCGATGGGTTCATCGGCGCCATTTGTCCCGGTACGAGGGTGGCGGCGGGATGAAGTCGTCGGGCTCCTGCGTACGCAACGCCACGAAGGTGCTGTCGTCTCCGCGGTGGATTGTGATCTCACCGACGAGACGCCCGTCGCGATCGAGCGCGGCGAAGCCGCGCCCGCCCATCTGGTCGTACTCCCACGCGCCTTGCCACGTGAAAGCCACGCCGTCGCCACGGGGGCGCACGTCAAGCTCGGCAAGAAGGCAGTGCATGCGCAGGCGGTCGTCCTGCCCGGTCAGGGACACGAGGGCCGGGCCGAGGATGTCGAGATCGTCGTCGACCCACTGACTTGTCTCGACGATGCGCCACCAGCCTTCGAGTTCGTCGGGGATCTTTCGCATGGCGAGGTTGTCGCTGAACGGAGGTGCAACCGCAACCTCCAGCCCGCGGGGATGGATCGCACGTGGCACCGACTCGACTCACGGTCCGCGCGCGCTTGGTCACTGCTTCGACGCAGGATTTGCAGCACATTTGCTGCACGGTCTCCGAACGCCCCAAAACCGGCAACGGGACCCTAACCTTACCGGTTAGGATCCCGTCACTTTTCTGGGTAGCGGGGACAGGATTTGAACCTGTGACCTTCGGGTTATGAGAGTAAGGAAGGCCCTTTTTCGATCCAGTAGTTAGCAATGATTTCAAGCCCTTTCCGTTGCCCGGCGTTTCGGGGTGTGGCCCTCTGACGCCAAAGTGTGGCCCTCAGTGTGGCCCTTGGTGTGGCCCTTCTGAATACCTGTGAGCGCCGCCTCGTTTGACTCCCAACACCGCAAGCAAAGGGGGCGCTGTGAGCAGCTATCGAGAGCAGATGCGTGAGGCCGTTGAGCGGACAGATGCTTGGGGCATCGACAGTTGGCACAAGACACTGGCGATGAATCGCCTCAGTCAGCCCCCGGCACCGCCGCAGCCACGTCAGGAGTACGGCAAGAAGGCTCTCTTCTTCGAGCATCTGAGCCGGACGTTCCCACTCCCGCCCGAGGTCCGGTCGAACCTCTGCGGCCCCGTCCATCTGTTGCTCTCGACCATGTTCATGGAGAAGGAGTTGTCCACGGCCCCCTTCATCACCATCGGCGAGGTCGTCTGGAGCGGCGACCCGTGCTTCGGGGTCACGGAAGAGAATTTGAAGGCCACCCTCGATGCGGGGAACGTCCCGTTCGCCGACATCAGGATCCATGTCTGGCTGACCTTCCCCGACTTCACCATCTTGGACTTCACCTTCATGCCGTGGCAGTGCCGTCAGAACGGAGAGGTCATGGACCTGAACGAGACGGGCGCTCTCAAGATGTACGGGAACCCCGACGAGATGGTGGGACGCTACGACTACAAGCCCATGCTGGTCGGCCCGGAGTTCCTGTTCAGGACGGGGGCCGTCAAGCCACACGAGCGGGAAGCGTTCTTGGTCACGCAGGCTCAGTGGCTTCAGAAGTTCGTCACGATTCAGAAGAAGGGCGGCGGGTGACCGTTACGACTTGTCCTTGGAGGAGGAAGGGTACAAAACCGCATCCATAACGGAGGGTGTAGCTGTGGCAATAGCAACGATGGATGATGCCGAGAAGACTGTGATCGCAAGCTGGTTCGATGACGTGTGGCGGGAACCCACTGAAAAGCTGTTGAACGATGTCCTCTATGGGCCTTCCGGCGAGCGATATCCGATCAACGATCTTGCACTGTTTCACTACACGACCGCCGCAGGCTTCGACGGGATGCTGAAGTCCGACGAGTTTTGGGCGACTCGGCACGACTTCCTGAACGACCCGTCCGAGTTGGTCCACGCCCAGAGCGCCCTACGGAGTGTCGTTGAACATTGGGAAGCGGAGCATGAGTTGCCGGACACTCCGGCGGGCAGAGTTCAGCGTAGCTTTTTGAACAAGCTCGGCACCATCTCACGGAGCCGAACGGTAGATCCGTGCTTCGTCGCATCCTTCTCGACGCATTCAGACGCACTCCCTATGTGGAGGGAGTACGCAGATCAAGGCAAGGGCTTCGCTGTGGCGTTCCGAGGCAAGAAATTGATCGAGATGGCACAGGCATCGAGCCACAACGCACGCCTCCTACCAGTGGTGTACGACGCCGAGTTTCAGCAGGCGATGCTTGGAAACTGGTCCGCTTCGATTCTCAATGGGCTTGCGAACCTCCCCGTGGGACTGAGCAAACCGGGGCGAATCTTGGCCCTCCTCAAGGTCGTCACCCAAGTCAAGGCAATGTGGGGCACCATCGCACCAGTGATGAAGCACCCGGCCTACAAGAGCGAGGCAGAGTTTCGGCTCGTCACGACCCCCAAGTTCCCCAAAGCTCCAAATGCTGGCGTTTCGACACGCCTCTCCAATGGTCTGCTCGTTCCATTCGTGAAGATCCCGGCAGGTGCCGACGGGGCAAAGCTGCCCATCAAGAAGGTCGTCGCTGGCCCCGCACAGCCACAGGGAGTCTGCTTGGATGCAGTCAGGCTTCGGCTCGTCGAAGCGGGGCAGTCGTTGCGAGAACACGATGTGCGGCAGTCCAAGGTTCCCTTCAGGACTGCCATATAGTCGGTTCACACCCAGCCCCAACGCCGCCCGTGCCGGACATGGCTGACCGTCTCCCTCGACACCCCGAACTCGTTGGCGATGTCCATGTTGGCCCGGTCGGTGTTGAAGCAGAGCCACTTGATCTGACCGGCCTCTGTCGCCGTCAGCTTCCGTCGGATTTTCCGCCCCGTCCGGTTGCCCCGCCCGTCCTTCTGACTCCCTGTCCTGCCCGGTCCGGTTGAGATGTGCGTAGTCCTCGGCTTCCTTGTCGTCGGCTCGCCGTCCTCGAACACGGCGTCCATCAGGGCGTCGATGTCCACGCCGTCGTCCCAGACCATCAGTTCCTTGCGGAGCTTCGCCCGCTGCTCAATCCAACGGCGGGACTCGTCTCGGTCCAACACGACCAGCTTGCGGTGGACGGTGCAGCCCGTGGTCTCCTTGGCGAGGGCGATGATCTCGGCGGCTTTTCGAGCGGCTTCAACCCAGTACTCATATTCCATGTCTTCCTCCTCGGGGACCGAGGTTCAGGGTGGTCCCCTACATAGGAGGCATGTCTATCGAAGGAGTATTGAACTCGGCGGGTAACGTGATCCGTGCGACGGGTCACCTTCATCGAAGAGCGAGACAGCCTCACGGACGAAGCCTGTGGCCCCGGCCGTATCGGACGGCTCCCGAAGGAGTGGTTCGAGTCCTGCGACACCGACAGATGGGCCAGCTACCTCGACCCTGCGTCCGCCTTGGTCGTTGCCCTTGCCCAAGCTGGGGTAGGCCAGAACGCCAGTGGAACCCCGCTTGGAATCAAGGGGCCGAGCGTTCATGCCCGACGAAGCAAGGCATGGATGAGGATGGAGATCCTCGCCCGCATCGGGGACCCGCCGGGCATGACGGAGTTCCTCGCCGACTACCCCAACTCGCAGACGTTGACCCTCCTCTGGGAGTCCCCCTCGCCGACCGCCATCGCTGCGTTCTTGGGCATGAACCAGAGCACGATCCGTGACCGTGCTGATGTCGGCGACAGGCTGCTCGGGGCCTCGGACAGTCCTCACGCTCAGGCATGGGTTGAGGCATGGCGGCTTCGACGGTGGCTGGCATGGACTCGGCCCCGTGGCGGAGGTCTCTACGACTCGGGCACCTGTCGTCCGGGCACCCTGCGGGACTGGTTCCTGTCGTCGGCGACCAAGAGGCTCACCCTGACGGGGTAGGTGAAGAGCGTCCTACTGCAAGTCCTCCGCCGTGAAACCGCCAAGCCCCTTGTAGGAGACGAGTTTTCCCCGGATTTCATGCTTCTGACCCTTTTGGAGGCTCAGCACGAAACTCCTCCGATCCGAGGGGTAGTCGACCTCAATATGCAGATTGGTGCGTTCCTTGTCGGCGCATACAAAATCGCCGTTGAATCCGGAAGAGAGTTTGTTCTCGCTGGCGTTTTGTAATTCCAGCGTCCATGTGAATGCCCGACCCTTGTACGACTTCCATTTCTCCTCTTTCTGGATATTCGACAGCTTCGAGTAGGGTCCGAACAGGTCGTACACCTCCTTGCATGTTGGCGGAGCCGTCTGAGTCACGGGGTTCGTAGAGGCGCTCGGGGGGGCGGAAAGGACCACCACATCCGCCAAGGGAGCAGTCTTTGCCTTCTCTTTGGCGGACGACATGCCGGAGAAGGCGACGAAAAGCCCCGCCGCAACTCCCGCAGCACGCACCAGCGACGGCATTCGGCTCAACGTCCGGTCAGCGATCCAATTCAAGGTCGGCGGGAGGAGAAACACCCATACCAGCGTGTAGCCGACGAATGCTTGGAACGAAATGCTGGTGACGTTCCACAAGGATGCGAATAGGAAGAGCAGCCCCCCAAGCCACGCCAGAGCGCTGCCCAATGTTGGCTTGTCCGCAGCCTGCTCCTGACCGGATGCCTCCTGACCGGATGGTTGGTCTACGGATTCGGCATGTGACGTGTTCGGGTCAGTGGCCAAGACCTCTCCGGGGCAGAGTGTTTTGAGCGATTCAATGTGCAGTTGACCCTACATTCACGTTTCGCAGCCAACAAGCGGATGAAGCTCTGCGCTACAGGTTCTCCAAGTCCGCCACCCGATCCGTGACGACGAGCGAGAACCCCGCCGCCTGCGTGACGAAGAGCGGCTCGACGTAGGGCGACGAACCCGTCTGCAACTCCAACTGCCGGTCGAGGTTGTTGGTCGGCGAGTCCACGATCCCGTCCCCGCTGTCGGCGATGTCCGCTGCGCCGTACTGGAACTCGAACTCGGGCAAGTAGGACAAGGACTGCATCAGGTGCCACGGGGTGTGAATCACGTCGTTCCCGGTCGTGCCACCGTCGCTGCTCCACATCTCATGGTAGTTCGTGGCCCCCGTGCTGTTCACGATGGTCGCCCAGCCTCGGGAAAGAGCCGCCCGAGCATGGATGGCACCGGGTGCGATGACGGCTGCGAGGTAGCGGTCGAACAACCCCGAAGCTGACAGCCCGTCGAAGATGTGGGCCGTGCCGACGTAGGGGGTCACGGCGACGGCGACAGGCCATGAGTCCGCCTCCGCCAACAGGGCGGACGATGCTGGTGGCGTTGGCTCCCCTGTGATGGGGGCCGTCAGGTCGTCGGAGTAGAAGTTCCTCGGCTGAATGGGTCGCATGGCTTTGCTTCAATCCCCCGGCGTCCAGAACGCCATCGCCGACATCAGCCGGGTCTTGTTGCCCGTGGTCCTCTTCACGGCCAGTTCGAGGTCGGCGTAGGTCATCAGGCCAGACCCTTGGAGTTTCACCTCCAGCGTCCCTGACTTAATCGTCTCGTCAGCGTTGAAGGTGACGGTCTTGGCACCCGGCACGCCTACCTGCCGGACACGGAGCAGGTCGGTGTTGGCCCCGCCGTCCACCTTCCCAAGGACTCGCAGGTCGAGGGTCACCGTCGGGCCTTGGTTAGGGAACCAGACTCGTCCGGGGGGTAGGGGGTAGAAGTCGGTCCCCTTGCTGTTCCACTGGTGCAACTGGTTCGTCTCGTCCTGACAGAAGCTCAAGGCGTTCTGCTTGCGGTCGGTGAGGATGGCGACGGCCGTGGTCTTGCACCTGTTGATCCACTCGGTGTGGATGGCCGCTTCGTCACCGTGGGTGATCAACCCATCGTCGAAGGGCACGGCACCGCTTGGCTGGATCCCCGCCGAGGGGGCCGACGGTGACGGATAGACGAGGACGTGATGGTCGTTCCGTGACCCTGCCGCAGGAGCCGTGTAGGTCACCCGCAGGGCTGTCGTCGTGGCTGCAATGGGCTGGTTGCTCTTGGTGTGCGTGGTCAACCCTCCAGCGGTTGATGACGTCGTCACCGCCTGCGAGTAGATGTTCGACCAGCTTGTCCCGGCCCCTGCATAGGTCGCTGTCTCGTCCACCGTCACCGTCACGCTCTGGGAGGCATTCGTGCAGACGAGGCGGTGCTCCAGCGAGTAGCGAAGGGCGTCCGCCGAGGGCATCACGGGGACGATGTAGATGCTCGACCGGGTGAGTGCGTTCTCCGCCGTGAAGCACACGGACGCCAACGGAGGCTGGTGCCACCGCATCAAGTAGTTGGCGTTCTCCAAGGCCGTCTTCAACGGCTCCTGAGCCATCGACGGAAGCCATAGCTGGCTCGCTGACGAGATGATGATGTCGCTGGGTGTCGTGATCGCCATCCGCTACCCCCAAGTGGTCCCGTCATCGACGTGCGAGAAGCTGGTCTGGTAGTCGGTCACGTCGCCGTAGTCGGTGGGCGGCAGGGTCAGCGTGCTCTGCTTGGTCGTATCCAAGCTGTGGCCTCCACTGGTGCCGTCGATGGTCAGGCGGCACTTGCCGCCGACCTCGGCCACGGCGGAAACCTCATGGAACTGAGTAGCCGTCTCGACCTGACCGGGCTGGTAGTGGGCCAACCAGAACGTCCCGCCCCCTTCCTCCGCCAATGTTGCTTCCATGTGCTTCAAGTACGAGAGCGGGATGTCGATGGTCGCCGGGTTCGCTGCCGTCCCGGTGTAGCTGCTGATCAGGGCGGCAGGGGACAGGGACGAGGCCCGCACCGAGGCGTCCGCCAACACGGTCAGTGTCACCGACGAGGACTTGAGTTCGATGGTGCGGCCGACGACCCGTGCGGCCCCGGTGTAGCCCGGAGCACCCGGCGAGGTGCTCCACGTCCAAAGGCTCGGGTGCGATAGGCCGTCGAGGTAGACGACATCACCAACCTCGGCGACTACCCACGGAGGAACTCGGAGCCGGACGGCTTGAGTTGTCTGGTCGGCGGCAAGGTGTGACGCCGCAGCAGTGTTGACCGCGGCCTAAAACTCCCCACCTGATCGCGGCGAAGTCCCCCATCACC
>CAYYHT010000204.1:0-10650 GCA_964471355.1 uncultured Enterobacteriaceae bacterium | reverse complement strand
GAGGACGCCCCGAACGTGAAGTATCACGGATGCGAGAACTACGAGCAACTCGAGATCTCGGGCTGTTGCTGGCCGAATGGGTCCCCACCGAAGAGGTCCTCGGCGCGCTTCTGGAGCTCGATGTACCGGCGGACCCCGACGCGCGACTGCTCTACAGCCGCTGCCTAGCCCAGATGGGAGACAACGCGGCCGTGCCTCATCTGCGCTCCCTCATCGAACAGGACACCACCGGCGAGCTCGACGGCGCGCGGCACCTGGCGGAATCCATCCTGGGCAGCGCAATCTGACGGGCTGCCGCTAGAACACCGCCTGTTCGCTGCTTTAGCCGCCCGCGGCGCCCACTGTCGTGCCGACAGTATTGAGGTAGCTCGACAGCGTATTGCCGATCGTGGTCAATGCTGTGGCACAGACCACGGCGATGAGCGAAGCAATCAAGGCGTATTCGATGGCGGTCGCGCCGTCTTCGTCTGCCCAGAACTGTTGCATTGGCCCACCTTTACCGTGTGGTGAAAAATTTCCTACACTCATTGTAGCTTTTTCCGGCGGACCGCGCACCGACTAAGAGGGGTTATGCCGGCGACGCTCGGAGGTTGGCATGTCGTGGTGGCTGATATTTTGTGCCCAGGCCTTGGCCGGCGGCTTCTACCACCCATCCGACGTAGCGGGGTCTAGCGCGGTCTACCGCAACGCTGCTGAAGGTACCGGTGCCGCTATCCAACAGCTGCAGGACCGGGCTGGTTCACTGTCGATCGGACTTCGGGACTACGAAGAGGCGCTCGACTTGCTCGGTGACCGAGCCGACCCAAGCGAGCGCGAGCGACTCAAGACCCTCACCATCCAGTACAACCGCCAGTTCGCGACGGCTCAAGCGTTTGCCGAAGTGATGGCAGAGGACTTCGATACAGAGTTCACCGCAGCGATGGACCGAGCGCTGGACGCCGTTGGAGGCGGCACGCTGTGCGTGGGCATGGTGCCTGATGGTCGCGGCGTGCCGGGCATGCGCCAGCCCATGAAGCCAAATCCCGACTGCAAGGGCGAGGACAGAAACGCCCAGATCGCCGACAAGATGGACAAGGACAAGGCCCTGGCCACCGCTGTCGCCGAGATCCTGGCACTGGAGTGGCCGCAAATCCAGCTCGACACGGCCGAGCCTGGCACCGCTGCCGGAACGGGCGACCGCTACGTCCAGACCTCGTTGTTCTTTGAGGCGGTCATTCCCAAGACGCTGAAGCGCATCCGCCTCGATGACGACACCGAGCGACTCGACATCCAGGCGGCAATCGAAGACAACGCCAGCAAAGAACAACTCGTCGCCTACCGAGAACAAGCGCGTGCGATCAGTGAAGCCACTTCTGCCAAGCGGGCAGCGGTCGCCAGTCCCATTCTCGACGCCGCCGACACCTCGGCCGCCAAGTGGCAAAAGAAGGGGCAGGCGCCCTTTGCTTGGTGTGCTTCACCGCAGTCCCTTGGAGGGTGCACCGGCACCGACGCCAGCACCGAGCTCGTGACGCAGATCTCCGCTGACAAACGGGTGACGAAGCTGCTGCCCTGACATCGCAGCCCATTCGGTTAATCGCCGTCTGCTGGGAGAACTCAACGATGAGCACGAACCTGGGCGCCTCAAGGCGTCAGACCATTGCGCAGCTACTGGACTCGGCACAGGGCGGCAATCCCGTCCAGGCCACAGGGTGGGTCAAGACCTCGCGCTTCTCCAAGAACGTCAGCTTCGTGCACCTGTTCGATGGCTCCACAACCCGAACGGTTCAGTTCGTTCTGCCGAGCGACACCGACGACGCGCTCAAGAAGCGCCTGGGCGTGGGCGCGGCGGTGCGCGTCACCGGAACATGGGTTGAATCCCCAGGCGGCAAGCAGGACTTCGAGATCTCAGCCACCGCCGAAGACGTCGAGGTGTTGGGAGACTCGGACCCGTCCACCTACCCGTTGCAAAAAAAGCGGCACAGCCTCGAGCACCTGCGCACCATTGCTCACCTTCGAGGCCGCACCAACACTTTCCAGTCGGTGTTTCGCGTCCGAAATGCCCTGTCCTGGCAGATCCACCAGTTCTTCCAAGACCGCGGCTTCCTGTGGATTCACACGCCGATCATCGCGTCCTCGGACTGTGAAGGCGCCGGCGAAATCTTCGATGTGACCGCAGGCAACGACGAGGGCGGCTTCTTTGGCAAGCCCACCTTCCTGACCGTGTCTGGGCAGCTCGAGGTCGAGTGCTTCAGCCAGGCCTACACCGACGTCTACACCTTCGGCCCCACCTTCCGCGCCGAGAACAGCAACACCACGCGCCACGCGTCGGAGTTCTGGATGATCGAGCCCGAGATGGCATTCGCCAGCCTCGACGACGTCATTGCCCTGGCCGAAGACTTCATTCGCACCATCACCAAGGGTGTGATGGAGCAGTGCCCCGAAGACATGGAGTTCTTCGACAAGCGCATCCAGAAGGGCCTCATCGAGTCCCTCACCAAGGTCTGCGACGGCACGCCCTTTGCCCGCATCACCTATGCCCAGGCGCAGGACCTGTTGGTGGCGTCCGGACGCAAGTTCGAGCACCCAGTCGGCCACGGAAAGCACCTGCAGTCCGAGCACGAGCGCTACTTGGCCGAGGAACACTTCGAGGGTCCGGTGTTCATCACCAACTACCCCATCGATCAGAAAGCCTTCTACATGCGCGTCGCGGACGACAACGAGACCATGGAAGCGGTCGACTTGGTGGTGCCTCGCATTGGCGAGATTATCGGCGGATCAGCCCGCGAAGAGCGCCTCGATGTCCTGGTTCAGCAGATGGAAAACCGTGGCATGGACGCGGCTCCATACTGGTGGTACACCGACCTTCGTCGCTGGGGAAGCGTCCCCCATGGCGGATTTGGCCTGGGCTTCGAGCGCATGCTGATGTGGCTCACGGGCATGCAGAACATCCGCGACGTCGTGGCCTTTCCCCGCACTCCCGGCAACGCCGAGTTCTGATCAGGGCGCAGGCTCGACTGCTGGCGTCGGGGTGGACGGAATCTCCTGGATGCCATCGAGCTCGAGGTTCGTCTCGGCGTTCTCGAGCTCTTCCTCGCCACCGTCTTCGAGCTCGGACAGCGTGCCAGGCTCCATTGCCCAGCTGATCTCGGTGATGACATCACGCAGCACCCGCAGGGGCACGAACGCGTCTTTGTAGCCCTCGGAACGCACCATGACGACGTGGTCGCCTTCCTGCATGAAGTTGTCGAGTCCCTCGGACGGCATCTCGATTGGAGGAAGATCTTGGTCACCTTGGTAGTACCAAGTGCCCGGAAGCGGGTTGCCGTCCGGGTCGACGAGCTTGAGCAACACGGCTCCCCACGCGGGATGCATGACCATGGTCATGGTGGGATCCGGGCCGTCGACCAGCACGTCGAGCTTGGTGTCCTCTTGGACAAAGCCAAACGAGTTCACGCTCACGGTGTGAGTACCGATCGGCACGGGCACGATGTTTCGTCCAGGGGCAGTGTCAAAGGACAGCCCAAGCTCTTTGAGTGTCCACTCCGCCTGCAGCGGCTGCTCGCCGCCGTCCGTGATTGCAATGCTGACCAGCCGGTAGCCCTCGCCCGCGGCCATCAACACATCGAGCCCGACCGACTCATTGGCCGAGATCTGCACGTCAGCCGTGTGAGTGCTCAGATGCTCTGCCGATACGGTCAGCACCCAGTCTCCAGGCTCGACCACCGTGGGCTCGCGGAACGGCACATCGATGACGACGTCACCGCTGCTCAGGGTGATCTGAGCACCATCAAGCGGGCGGTCTGGTCCCAGTGACGCGGCAACCGTCAGCCACGTGGAGGGCTCGGGGCAGCCGTCACCGTCGGCAATCTCGTCGAAGTCCTCGGCTTGGTCTGGGCACTGGTCGACCGAGTCAACCACGCCATCCGAGTCGTTGTCATCGTCCGGGCAGCCGTCGCCATCCTCGAAGCCGTCGACGTCTTCGGGACTGAGCGGACACGGGTCCAAATCATCTTCGATCCCGTCTGCGTCCGAATCGAGCCACACTGGCGCCTCGAAGCTTACCGCCATCATGGCGCGCCCAGACGACGCGCCGACGCCACTGCTCAGGCCCATTCCCACGCCGCCGCGCAGCACAAAGGAGTCGGTGATCCTGGTCCAGCCGCCGACGAGCCCTTCCATGGGGAACGAGGCGGGGTCGGACCCTTTGTACGCCGCCAAGCCCGCCAGATCGACGGTGACCCCGGCGTCATCGCTGATGTCGAAGCCGACCGCGCTGCGAAAGACGAAGCGGTCGCTGAAGTCGAGATTGGCGACCTGAACGGGAGGCAAGCCGCGGGTGCCGAGGTTTACAGCAACGGCGACGGGACCGACGCGCAGATCGCCGATCAGCGCAGCTTCCCAAGTGAAGCCGTCGCTGCCCAGCGGAAGGCTCTTCATCGTCGAGGTGGGCGCAGTACCGCGGAAGCTCGCCCCCAGCCCAATGCCCGTGTCGTCTGGATTGAGAAAGACAAACTTCGTGTCGATGCCGATGTCACCAAGTCCGCGGCCCCAGTCCCAGACGTCGCTGGTCACCAGTCCGTAGACCGGCACATGAACGCCAATGCGAACAAAGTCCAGGTACACCGCACCGCCCAGGTCCAAGGCCAGCGCATTGTCGATTCCGTGCAGCTCCTCGCCGCTGTTTCGGACGACGCCGAGGGAGCCTTGAAACCAGTGCACATTGACGCGGGCCATCGATGTGCCGAGCGGTGCCATGCTTCCGTCATCGGCCCACAGACTGTGTCGAGAGTCGATCGAAGGGCGGAAGAGCTGCGCATCCATCTGCGGGGGACCGGCCTGCGCAAACGCCAGTGTGGCAGCCAAGAGTGGGGTCAACATGGCGGCACTATAGCCAAGGTTCCAACCTTGCGGTGGACAGGGGCCATCGCGATTCATACCCTCCTGCGCCACAGGTTCGCCGACGTCGCGCTGTCCATGGCAGCGCCCACCGAAAAGCAGGTTTCCAATGGCACAACAATACATCTACCAGATGAACGGGCTCATCAAGCACACCCCAGACGGCAAAGAGGTGCTCAAGGGCATCTACTTGTCGTTCTATCCGGGAGCCAAGATTGGTGTGATCGGTCACAACGGCAGCGGTAAATCGACGCTGCTTCGCATTATGGCGGGTCTCGACGACGACTTTCAGGGCACGTGCTGGAAGGACCCCTCCGCCAAGGTGGGCTTTCTGCAGCAGGAGCCACAGCTCGACGAGGCCCTGACTGTTCGTCAGAATATCGAGCTTGGGCTCAAGGAATTGCGTGACCTGCTCGACCGCTACGAAGCCGTGAGCGAGCGCTTCGCAGAAGAACTCACCGACGACGAGATGGACAAGGTCATCACCGAGCAGGGCGAGCTGCAGGACCAGATCGACCTCGCCAATGCCTGGGAGCTCGACCGAATGGTCGAGATCGCCATGGACGCACTGCGGGTGCCCGACCCCGAGTCGGCAGTGACCAACCTCTCCGGCGGCGAGAAGCGTCGGGTGGCCCTGTGCCGCCTGCTGCTCGAAAAGCCCGACCTGCTGCTTCTCGACGAGCCCACCAACCACCTCGATGCCGAGAGCGTCGCTTGGCTCGAGCGCACCCTGCGTGAATACGCCGGCACCGTCATCGTGGTCACGCACGATCGGTACTTCCTGGACAACGTCACCAAGTGGATCTTGGAGCTCGACAGCGGAAAGGGCATCCCGTGGGAGGCCAACTACAGCGAGTGGCTGGAACAGAAGCAGCAGAAGTTCCAGAAGCAAGAAAAGCAGGACAGCAAACGCTCCAAGGCGCTCGCCACTGAACTTGCGTGGATTCGCATGAGCCAAAAGGCCAAGCAGAGCAAGGCGAAGTGGCGCTACGAGCGCTACGACGAGCTTCTCGAAGAATCGAATAGCGAGAGCAGGATTCGCCAAGCCGAGATTCAGATTCCCCAAGGTCCTCGACTCGGCGACATCGTCGTCTCAGCTCGGGGCGTTCAGAAGGCCTACGGCGACAAGTTGTTGTTCGACGACCTCACCTTCGACCTGCCCAGGGGCGGCATTGTCGGCATCATCGGTGCCAACGGCGCGGGCAAGACCACCCTCTTCCGCATGATCACCGGCGACGAGACATCGGACGATGGCGAGCTGCAAGTCGGCCAGACCGTGAAGCTGGCCTATGTCGATCAGCACCGAGACGACCTCGAGGACGACAAAGGGGTCTGGGAGAACATCTCTGGTGGCCATCAGGTCATGGACGTCGGCGGACGCGAGATGAACAGCCGGGCCTATGTCTCGGCCTTCGGCTTCACGGGCAATCGGCAATCACAGAAGGTCGGCACGCTGTCCGGCGGCGAGCGCAACCGCGTTCACCTCGCCAAGCTCATTCAGTCGGGCGGCAACGTGCTGCTTCTCGACGAGCCCAGCAACGATCTCGACGTCAACACGCTGCGTGCCCTCGAGAATGCACTGCTCGGCTTCGCGGGCTGTGCGGTGGTGATCAGCCACGATCGCTGGTTCTTGGACCGAATCTGCACCCACATCTTGGCCTTCGAGGGCAACTCCGAAGTCGTGTGGTTCGAGGGCGCCTACGCCGACTACGAACGCGATCGCAAGCGACGCCTCGGGGTTGATGCCGACACGCCCACGCGTCTTCAGTACCGTCCCATCCGACGCTAGACCCTAGCCGGGCGGGTCACCAGCGGGCGGTGTCTCGGCAGGGGCTGCGGCCTCGCTAGGAGCGGGGGCCTCGCCGGGTGCTGGGGCCTCGCCAGGAGCGGGGGGCGCCGGAGTCTCGGCGGGAGTGGCCGGCACACGGGCCTGCAGCTCGCTGATGTACTTTCGGCTCTCTTGAATGCGGCAGGCCGCGGCGTCGAACGCTGCAGGCACATCGGTTCCCTCGGCTGGCGGCTCGGCGGGGGGCTCGGGCGCCTTGCAGGCCTCGGCCATGCGTGTCGTCGCAAACGTGGCATGCGCTGCCACCGCCTCGGTGTCGCCGGCATCGGTGAGTGTCTTGATCAGGCCCTCAATGCTGGCATCAAGGCGACCGATCTCGTCCGCATCACAGCTCTCAAGCTTTAGTGCCGAGCAGATGGCATGGGCGTTTGGCTGCGCGCTGTGGCACTTGGCAGCCAGCGCGTCCATGCCTTCGAAGCTCACCTTTCCGTGGCTGGTGTCGCCCTTTAGGTACAGGCCGGACAACCAAGCCGCCCCACCGGACGGTGCAAACACGTGAATCTGGTCCAGAACGCGCTTTTCAGGAGCCCCTGGAGTCGCGCATCCCGCACTGCCCACCGCCGGGGCGGCCGGGTCTGCGAAGGTGCCGTATGCCAGGGTCGTTGCGCGCGTGACGAGAGTGCCCCCTGCTTCACCGCCGCCGCCCACGAACATCAGGGTCCACTTGGAGTCCTCGCATTCCGGGCACCACTCCACGATCACCGAATTGTCGATCTGGCCGTTGAGCTTGCCGATCGATGCCGAACCGAGCGTCGGAGCGTGGGACACCCTGGGTGCCACAGGCTCTTCGGGAGCCTCTTCAGGCGGAGGCTTGCCAGTCGTCGACAGCACGACGGGAATGCCGATGGCCAAGATCGCGACCACACCCGCGGCCCAGACCCACGCGGGCGGGCCCACAGCAGGTGGGGGACCATCGTCGAGGCTCATGAAGTCGTCCTGAGTGCGACCGTCACCGTCGAGGTCATTCCACTCTTTCTCGGCGTCTGGTGTCTTGAGCAAGGCGGCCTCGATGGCCTGTGTGCTGACACCCGAGACCGGCGCTTCGGCCTCGGCCTCCTCATCTGCAGACGAGGCCTCCTCATCTGCCGCTGCTGCGGCCGCCGCATCTTCTGCCGCCGCCTTGGCTGCCGCCGCCACCGCCGGGTCCATGTCTGACGCGTCCATGTGCTCGGTTGCCGCAGTCTCGGAGTCCGCGGGGGCGTCTTCGGTCTCGGCCGGTTCGTCGACGTCCACAGACGCGGGGTCAAACAGGTTTGCCTTCATGGCCGCGCGCTCGGTCATGACCTCGGTTGCTAGGTCGGCCTTGAGGTCGTGCAAATCGAGCTTGGCGCCCAGGGCATCGAGCTGCGCGCGAACCGCAACAGCCAGCTCACGGCAATCTTGGAAGCGCTTGGCAACGTCCATCGACGTGGACTTGCGCACGATCTCGCGAATGCCCTCGGGAGCATCGACAAGACCCACCAGGGACACCGTCTTGGCGACGTTGCGAGCGGCCTCTTCGACGCTTGCAGCCGTGGACGCGTGTTTGCCGCAGACCAGGTAGTGCAGCATCAAGCCCAGGCAGTAGACATCTGAGCGGGGCTCGAGCTTGTCCAGCCCCTGCAGGTGTTCCGGCGAGGCGTAGCGCGGAGAAACAACCACGGCGGGCCGGCCGTCGATCATGACCGGATGGGCCATGATGCCGACAGTGCCGAAGTCCGTGACCTTGGCGATCCAAGTATCGGGCTGGTGCACATTGCCCTCGACCAGCACGTTCTCGGGCTTGATGTCCCCGTGGGTCACCTGCTTGCCGTGGGCGTATTCGACGCCCTGAACGATGCCCAGGAACACCTTGAGCGCATCGACCAGCTGCAGACCATCGGTGTATTCGCGGCTCATCACGCGCTGCAGAGTCATTCCGCCGGACACCAAGTCCAGCACGATGGCCACGCTGTCATCGACCTCGACCAGCTCGCGGGCGGCCACCACATGCGGGTGCTTGAGTTGCTGCCCAATGATGCCCTCGAGATTGAAGCGCAGACGCCACTCCACATCGACGTGGAGCTGCTTGTGCAGCACCTTGAGGGCGACAGGGTTGCCGTACAAGTCGTCGCGCGCGGCATAGACCTTGCCCATGCCGCCTCCGGCGATGAGCCCTTCGATCGTGAACTTCCCGAACTTCGAGCCAGCTTCCAGTGTCGTCATGGCGCGAATGCTACCAGTGGCCCTCGATCCCGTCGATCCCCTACTTTTCTAGGGGGTGACCGGCCGCTGCCCACGCTCCAGTACCGCCTGTGACATTTACGGCGGTGAAGCCCGCGGAAGCCATGAGATCGGCCCCCCGTGACGATCGGACGCCGGCGGCACAGATCATGTAGATCGGCTTGTCCTTGGCGAGATCCTTGACGCGCGGGTGGTCGGGGCGCAACTGCGAGATGGGCACGTTGACCGCACCCGGCACGTGCCCAGACGCGAACTCTTCAGTGGTGCGCACATCGATGACGGACGCCCCCGACTGCACGGCGTCAAAGAACGGCGCCATCTCGACATCGGAGCGTTTGTTGAGCGACGTGGGCTCGGTCGGCTCTGAGGTCGTCGCCGACTGGGCGGGATCCGATGAGCCGGAGCAGGCAAGCAGGGCGAAGAGTAGCAGCGAGTTCATTGGACCTCCGCCGCCGGTCTAATGCCATGTTGAGCCCGTTCCCAGGCCCGCATCGCACCGGGACTCAACAGCGGGCGATCGGGAGGGTGACCAGCCACGGTGCCAAGGCCCGCCACAGGCACATTGTTGTACGACTCCTGCCCATAGACGGCCAAGGCCACAAATAGACCACACAGGCCCGAGATCAGCAGGCGACGGGCCATCTCGCGTGCATCTGCCTCGATGCCACCCCCAGGTCGCTCCATCCACACCGCAAACCAGCGGTCATTCCAGACGGCCAGCGGCGCGATGATCAGCGTCGCCCGGGGAATCCAGCCTGCAAGCGCCAGCACGACCGCCCCAGACAGCGCCAGCCCCACGCACACGCGAGCCGTCAGAATCGTGGTCCGCGGCCCATGGGTCGCGACAAGGGTGCGGTAGCCGCGCTCGCTGTCCTCGTCTTGCTGAAAGGCCTGGGCCGCGAAGTAGCAGCCGACGACTCCCAGCATTCCAAGGGCCCACACTGCGGCGGTGCGCTGGTCCATGGGCACGTCCACCACGGCCCAACCAGCCATAGGCGTCAACAGTCCATATCCGACCCCGTTCACAAAGGGGCCAGCCACCGGGTGCCCCTTCCACACCGTCGCGGGGTGGGAGTACAACACCGCCAAGACGGCACAAAACAGGCAGGCAAGCCCAGCCAGGGGGTGCGCCGCGAAGCAGATGACCGGGCCGAGCAACAGAGCGCCATAGGCATAGCGCTCGACATGGGGTGGCGGCGCAACCGACTCACCCATGAGGACCTCGCCCTCGTCCTTGTCCAGACCGGCATTCAGCCACAAGGTGCCGGCATTGAGCCACCACCAACCGAACAGGACGACAAAGAACTCAGGGGCGTGCTGAATGGTCAGCGCTCGGTCCCAATGCGCCCAGCCGTATCCGGCAAAGATCAGAAACAGGACATAGACCGTCAGTTGCGGCCTCGACAGAATCCACAGCGTACGCAGAACGCTCACAGTCCCCCTGCCTGCCCGGTCAACAGGTACGACATGCCGGCGCCCAAGACCATGACGGCGCCCGAAGCCAACAAGCGCCCGACCATAGCCCGGGCCTGCGTCTCGGTTCCGCCGTCACCGCGGGCAATCCAAGCGGCCATCCCGCGGTCGGTCCACACAAAGAGCGGAACCGCCACCAGACAGGCGCGCGGAAACATTCCATTCACCGCCATCGCCGTCATGCCCAAGAACGCCAGCGCCAGCAGCACCTCGCCGTCATCGTCATCGAGGGCGGCATTGAGCCACATCGTTCC
>CAYYHT010000203.1:0-10653 GCA_964471355.1 uncultured Enterobacteriaceae bacterium | reverse complement strand
TCCCAGAACACCGACAACCACGTCACCGGAGTGCACGGTCATCATGCGGCCGTGCGGATCCTCAAGCTGGTTGTACACGCGCTTGTCATCCAGCACGCGGACGACCACCAGTGTCCCCGCCATCGCGGGAATCTCAGGGGTCAGCATCACGTGAAGAGTCAGTGCCACGTGGGCGGTGGCCGACGCGATCTTGTCGACTCGAATGCTCTGAGGCGACTGAAATGTCGCCCCTTGTTGGGGGGATTGCACGATGGACTCCGAAAGCAGGGGCAGGAACAGGAAAGGAACGCGCGACGAATCAACTTCGTCGTCGTCGTCGCTCCTCACCGGGACTCCACCCCAGAACGTCGGCGAGAGGTCCGAGGACCGCCTCACCCGAAGTGGCGACAAACACGGTGTCGTCGCCGGCGATGGTCCCCAGAACCCCATGGGTCTTGGACCGGTCGATTAGATTGCTGACGACCGTCGCGAAGGCGCTGTCGGTGTGAACCACCATCAGGCAGCCACCGGCCGTCACGTCGATGCCATAGATGTTGGCGCCTGCCCTGCGAGAGGACGGCAAGCGATAGACGCCGCCGATCTTCCGAGCGCCCAGCGTCGTCAGCTCGCGCGACACCGTGCCCTGGTTGATCTGCTCGCCAACCGCCTTTCCTAGGGCGGTGACGATGGCACTCTGAGTCCGAAAGGACTGTTCCTGGATCAGTTCAGGCAAAACTTGGCGCCACGAGGTCATTGTTCTCCATGCATAAGATGCACGGGCGAACCGCGTCAATGAATAAGAGGACGCATATTATGCATCTATTCAGAGCGTGGGTTCAAGGCGGACTCCCACCCATCATCATCTGCGCTGATTGCCTCTGCATATTATGCGCATCAGGGGGCTAGAGCGCTGCTGCGACCCAACCGCTCTTGCGGGTCCAGGTCATGCGGTAGGCATCGCGATATTCGCCTTTCCACGTGCGCTGTCGGAACGTGGCACTCATGGCCTTGGCGCCGAGGCGGACGGTCCACCAGCCCTGTACAGGGAAGTCCGAGCCGGGGAACTGCGGAGGGTTGTCCTCGGTTCCTTGCACGGCCTCCTTCACTTTGTCACTGAGCTCAAGCCCCGATGCCGCGCCCGAGAACTCAGACAGCAGCACTCGGGTGAACACCGACTCAAGTGTGAGCGCATCGTCGCGGCCGGCGTCCTCGCCGCTTGCTCCCCGCAGGAATGTGTCTCCAGCGATGCCACCGTTGCCCACCACCACGTGCAGCTCGCCATATTCGCTGGACGGCAGGTAGACCTCGTTGGTGGCTGGGCCGCCACTGAACACGGCCTTGAGCTTGAGCAGGTCGGAGTGCGCGTCAATCACCTCGAGCAATTCGGCTTGTGGACCCTTCCCGTCCATCTTCCAGCCCTTTGCAGTCGTGAACCGCGGGCTGCTGAGGAAGACGACAAGGTGGTCATAGTCATCGCCGCTGACCACGCCCGGCAGCCAGAACATCTGTTCATCCCAGCGCGAGCCGAGGCCGTCCTTGTTGGCGTCGAGCACGATGAGGCGCCATGTGGTGCCCTGAACCTCTGCATCGATTCGGGACCACGAGGCCACACGGCCATACCCGATGTCGGCACCGGTGCCGTCAAACACCGCGTTCATGCCCTTGAGCCCCTTGTCTCCCGACACCTCCCCTCTCCCGGGCAACGGCAGGGCGGTGATGCGCGCTTGGTTGTCGCTGATCACATCGCTGCGCAGCACGGGGCTCCAGCGCTCGGCAAAGCCAGTCCATTCCTTGGTGGATGAGCGCGCCACCATGCCGCCAGGCAGGACCAGAAAGGACAGGTCGCGCACCGGCATCTCGGAGCGAATGTCGGCGATGGTCGCCATGGGGGCATCGGGTTCACCGGTGCCCGAGATGGGCAGGCGGGTGGCGCCGACAATGCCGAAGTTCAGCGTGTTGTCGTCGGTGACGACCGCGCCGTCGTCGGCGTACAGCCGCGCGCTGGGAATCTTGTTGGGATCCAAGCCGCAGCTGGTCAGCAGGGAGAGGGCGACGGAGATGATCGTGAGGGTGCGCATGGGGGCAAGCTATTACGGGTTGCCAATGAGCCGCATCCTGATCGTTGAAGACGACGCAGCCATTTTGCGCGGCCTCGAGATGAATCTGCAGCTCGAGGGCTTCGAAGTATTGACCGCAGTCGACGGCCGCGAAGGCCTCGCGCGTGCGCTAAACGAGCGCATCGACCTAATGGTCTTGGACATCATGCTGCCGTATATCAACGGCTACCAGATCCTCGAGCGGGCTCGAAAGAGCGGCATCGACGTACCCGTCATCATGTTGTCAGCACGCAATGCCGAGGTCGACAAGGTGATGGGGCTCGATCTCGGCGCCGACGACTACGTGACCAAGCCGTTCAGCGTCGGTGAGCTGCTGGCCCGGGTCAAGGCGCACCTGAGACGCCACGTGCCACCGGCCATCGTGCGGTGGGATGACGTCGAAGTCGATCTCGAGCGTGATCTGGTCCGCAAGGGCGGCGAAGTGGTGACCATGACCGCCAAAGAGTACGAGCTGCTCAAGTTCCTGCTGCAAAACGAGGGACGCGCGCTCACCCGCGAGTCGATTCTCGACTCGGTGTGGGGCCATGGCTACTTTGGCACCGATCGCACCGTCGACAACTTCATCACCAAGCTGCGCCAGAAGTTCGACACAACCGACAGCAAGCGCTTTCTGACAGTGCGGGGTGTGGGCTACCGATTCGTGCTGGAGCCGGACAGCCCGTGAGGGTGCTCAATGTCGGCCGCGCCGTTGCTTGGTGGTGGAGGCGGAATGCTCCGGTCTGGTTTGACGGTACTCAGCACAGACGCTGGGCCGATGACCGGGCCGAACCGTGCCCAGTCGAGCCCTTTGCGCAGATCCACAGACGCGGCGAGGTTCGCCTGTCGCCGCAGCTTCGGGTGTGGGTCGCTGACGGGTGGGTGTACCGCGAGCGAGGTGGCGCGCGGCGTGCCATCGGTCCCGCCGAAGAAGTGCTGGCCGTCGGACCCAACGCGGCTGTGTTGGTGGGGGACGCCGACGCGTGGATCACCGGCGCAAGCGCCACTGGCTCGCTCAAGAAGCTGCCGATCGAGCTGGCCCGTGGTGAGTGGGGACTTCGGTGGAGCGACGATGGCGGCGAGGTCGCCGGTCAAGCCCCAGATGGGCGCGGAGTGTCGCTGAGTCTCGCTGGTCCGGCGGTGATCAAGACCCGGCTGGGGGCTCTGCCCATTGACACCGACGACCGATGGCTCGACCTGGTCTCGGGGGCACTCACTGTGGGCCAGAGCATCATCGGCGCGGGCATGATCGAGGCCTCGTGCTGCCGGCAAGGACATGTGCTGGGGGGGCCAGGTGGGGTGGCGTGGGACCTGCGCACTGGCCAGGCGCTGTTCTCGGCCCCCACCTTTTTGCTTGGCGCCACCGTCGCAACCGAGGGCCTGTGGGCCACTGCCGACTGGGAGAGCGGAGACGGCCACTGGGTGGACACCCACACCGGAGAGCAAGGTCACACCTTCAATGTGCCTCTGGTTGACGGTGACGTGCTCACGGGCGGATTTCGCGATGGTGACGCGGTCGTCTTCGTGACCGCCGAACACTGGGCCTGGCGAGTGCTGGGCGACGAGGTCGAGCCCGTCAGCTACCGAGCGCCACCAGCCGAGGAACACACCGCCGTTGTCGACGGGATTCGCTACGCCTGGGACTCGGACGGCTGGTTGTCGGCTGAATCGGAAGGGGCAGCGCCCTCGACCAAGGGGTAGCCGTAGGTGCGGTAGGTCATGTAGATGCGCCCGCCGAGCTTTTCGATGGCTCCGCGCATGCGGTGATTGGTCTCGAGCACAAGGGACGCATCCCCGCCCTTGACGTCCATGGTCATCGTGGCCTCCCAGCATTTTTGGTACAGCGCCGCACCAATGGGCTTCTTCTGCCACTTCTGCTTCACGCCCAGCGCAAACACGCGGAGGGAATCGGGCTGGTTGCGGCCCAGGTACTTCCAGCTGACCCAGTGCCACCATCCGAACGGGAACAGGCCACCATTCATGCGCTTGACGATCTGGTTGACGTCGGGAAGCGTGATGTTGCCGGCGATGGGGCTCTCCTCGCCCTCAACAAAGGCCCACCACACCAACTTGGGATCCAGAAACTCCTTGAGTCCCTGCGCCATCGTGAAGAACTCCTCTTCACTGATGTCGATGTGCGCGAAGTTCTCGGCCCAGGCATCGTTGTAGATCTCCCAGAACCACAGCACTTCCTGGTCGTAGTTCGCCATGTCCATGTGGCGGAAGCTGTATTCGGGGTTGCGACTGGTGAACCGGGTGGCGATCTTGTCGATTCGAGGCGGGACGGGACCGGCATCGAGCCAGTAGCCGTACCAATCCATCTCTTTGTGCATGCCGATCGCGTCGTAGATCCGGCCGTAGTAGTCGCGGTTGTAGGGATTGAGCACCGGTGGGGACACAAAACCGTCGATCAAGCAGCCAAACTCGTGGTTGCTGCTGAAGTTGTAGGGCCCATGAACCTCGGTCATGCCCCGTTCGCGCAGCCAATCGCATGCGGCCGAGAACAAGCTTCGAGCGACGTCCTCGTCGTCAATGAACTCAAAGAAGCCGAAGAAGCCACGACCTGGTTCGGACTCGAGTGACTTCCTGTCGATCTGGGCGCTGATCGTGCCCACCGCCTTGCCGTCACGCCACGCCATGAAGCACTGCACTTCGGCGTTGTCGAAGTAGCGGTTCTTCTTGGGGTCGAAGAACTCGAGTCGCTCAAAGACCAGCGGCGCAACCCAATTGTCATCGCCCTCGTAGATCGGCCACCAGGAGTGAACGCACTGCTTGGCGTCTGCCGGCAGACTGATGGGGCGTACTTCGACACCGGACATGAGGGGCTCTCCGCTGAGGATGAGTTGCCTCCTGGCTAGGAGTCAGGAGGGCGCCTGCTTTAGCAAGCGACTGACGCTGCGACAACGCCGCAAGGCGAGTCAGTCTGGCCGATTACTCCACCGTCACCGATTTCGCGAGATTCCTTGGCTTGTCGACGTCGCGTCCAAGCGTCAGAGCGGTGTGGTAGGCCAACAACTGCAGTGGCAGGACGGTCACCAGCGGACTGAGGAAGTCCGGCACGGCTGGGATCGGGATCGACACGTGAGCCAAGTCCGCGATTTCGTCATCGCCCTCGGTGTGAATGACGATGAGTTTGGCTCCCCTCGCCTCGACCTCCTTCATGTTCGAGATGGCCTTGTCCCGCTGTTCGCCCTGGGGGGCGACGAACACGACCGGAGTGCCCTCCTCGAGCATCGCGATGGGTCCGTGCTTCATCTCGCCGGCGGGGTAGGCCTCGCACGGGATGTATGCGATCTCTTTGAGCTTCAGAGCGCCCTCAAGAGCCACTGGAAAGCTGAAGCCTCGCCCGAGGAAGAGCACGTACCGAGCATCGCTGACAGCCGCGACCATCTGGTCGATGGGCCCCGGATCGGCCAGGTAGCGTTCGACCTTCTCGGGCATGTCCAGCAGCGCCTGAGCCACATGCTGACCCTCGGACAGTGACAGGTTGCGTGTACGGGCCAGCATCAACGTGAACACCAACAGGGCGGTCACCTGACTAGTGAAGGCCTTTGTGGATGCCACGGCGATCTCGGGTCCGGCGTGGATGTAGACACCCTGACCGGTCCGGCGGGCAATGGTCGACCCGACCACATTGACCACTCCCATGCAGTGCCCACCCTTGACCAGGATCTCGTCGACGGCCCCGAGCGTGTCTGCGGTCTCGCCCGACTGACTGACCGCGAGGAACAAGGCATCGGGCGGCACGATGGGCTTGCGATGCCGGAATTCGCTGGCGATCTCGCCGCGAGCAGGCACCCGCGCCAGACTCTCGATGGCCATCGCCCCCACCAAACCCGCGTGGTAGGCGGTGCCGCAGCCAATGGTGATCACGTGGGCCAAGCGGACCAGCTCACGTGGGGACAGGTTCAGCCCGCCCAGTTTGGCGTTGCCGCGATCGACCTGAATGCGCCCCCGAAGGCACCTTGCAATGCTCTCAGGCTGCTCGTGAATCTCTTTGAGCATGAAGTGGTCGTAGCCCTCCATATCTGCCAGCCCGTAGTCGCCGTCGATCATCTCGACAGCGGAGTCCGAGGCCGATCCATCGAGGCGGCGTACATCGACGCCGTCCACCGTCACGATCGCGATCTCGCGGTCTTGCAAATAGACAGCGCGGCGGGTGTGCGCGACCACGGCCTGCGGGTCCGACGCAATCACCGTCTCGCCGTCGCCTAGGCCAATCACCAGCGGGCTGCCGTTTCGCACGGCAATCAGCAGGTCGGGGTGATCGAGGAAGAGCACGGCCATGCCGTAGGTGCCGCGTACGCGACTGATGGCGCTCTGCACCGCCGCGAGCGGATCGCCGTCATAGAAGTGCCGAATCAGATGCGGCAGGACTTCTGTGTCGGTCTCGCTGCGGAACTGGGCGCCATCAGCCTGCAGCTGCTTCTTGAGCGCTACCATGTTCTCGATGATGCCGTTGTGCACGACCGCAATGCGGCAGGGGCCGTCGAGGTGCGGGTGCGCATTCTCTTGAGTGACGCCACCGTGGGTCGCCCAGCGGGTGTGGGCGATGCCAATCGGGCTCTCGGGGGCCGCATCGATGCTCGATGCCATCTGCTCGACCCGGCCAATTTCCTTGTGGACCCACAGCTCGCCCTCGAGGGGCAAGACGACTCCTGACGAGTCATATCCGCGGTATTCCAGCCTGCGCAGCCCTTCGAGCAGCTTGGGCAGAGCCGGTTCCTTTCCAATGTATCCAACGATTCCGCACATCTTGGAGCCTCACTGTGGAAGGAGGTCGAGCACTTTGGCCTCGATCTCGTCTTCTACTCCTGGTCGATATCCTGTGTGTACGAATCGATTGGTACCCGTCGAATCCACAATCCAAAGTGTCGGAAGGGCGCTGATTTTCCAGTCCTGTCCCATCTCGGGGCTCCAAGCGATTCGCAGCCCGGAGACATCCCCCTGGGGCTTCCAGCGTTGAAAATCACGCTCTCGGCTATCGACCGAGACCGCGACCACCGTCGCTGGCGTGCCATTCTTTTGCAACCGGCGTGCCACTTTGGCGAGGGCGGGCAGCTCCTGTTGGCAAGGTGCACACCACGATGCCCAGAAGGTCAGAACAATTACCTGGCCCTCGAGCTCGGACGATCGCAGCGGCGCCCCATCGACCATCAGTTCCCATTCCGGCATGGCCTTGCCAATGCGGGGCTGTTCTTTGCGTTCCTGACCTCGCTTGTCGATGGCCTCTTCGAGCGCGACGGACACTGCGGCATCGGGCCGGTCATGGGACCACTGATTGACGATGGCAAAGGCGGCGTCTCCCGGGTCGCCCACCCCGCGAAAGACACTGCCCAACGAGGCCTTCGCGCCAAGTGACCCAAGCGCCTCGGCAATGGCAAAACTGACGAAGGCCGCGTCGTAGTCGGTGACCTTGGCTTGCAGCTGGCCACGCAAATAGAACCAATCCGCGTGCGGGTGCAGGGTCGTGGCCGTGGTCACGGCCACCAGGGCTTCGGGAACCTCGCCCCGTGCCGAATGCACATAGGCGAGCACAGCCCAAGCGGTCGCGAGCTGCTCGTCTCGGTCCGTGCTCAAGAAGCCGATGTCGTGGGATGGAGCACGGCTGGCGAGGTACACAGCGTCCTTGGCCACGCTCTTGGCGTCCTTGACCCGCCCCATGCGCAGCAGCAGGTTGGCATGTTCGATGGCAAGGCCGGCGTTGTCGTGCTCTTGCCGAGTGTTCTCGAACAGTGTGACGGCTTCTTCCACACGGCCCAAGTCCCGCAAGTTCTCGGCCACGGCGATGGTGATCTCGGACAGTTCCATGGTGGTCCCAGGCGGCAGCTTCGGGTTGCGAGACATGGCCAGACCGCGGGCCATGTCGTGCCGCATGGCCGCGTTGTAGACGTGCCGCGCCAGAGGCCTCGACTCACCCAGCGCTTCGAGTTTGTCGGCGGCAGCGGCGGCGAGTTCCTTGTCGTGGGCCGAGATGGCCACGGTGAGAACTCGATACACCGGGACGGGATCGATCTCGTCCGGAAGCGTCCCTGGCAGCGCTTTCAGGATGCGCTTTCGCTGCTTGGCCACTGGCCCGGCGTCGGCACCCTCGCTCCACAATGCCGCCAGCAAATGCACGTCCTCGGGGGCCGCTTGCTGCAGCCTCTTGGCGGCCGCAACGGCCTCTTTGTCCTGTTCCAGAGCCAAGTGGGCGCGCATCACCAGAGCCAGGTCTTCTGCAGCGTCGGCATCCGACAGCAGCGCCAGGGTCAGATCCGGTTTTTCGGCCAGGGCCAGCTGGGCCAAACCACGGGTGGCAAGCTCGGAGTCCGCCAGCTCACGCAACACATCGATGTTGTCCAGACCGCGCGTCACCCGTGCCCATTTCCACAGCGTGTCGACCTCGGCATCGCCCGCGCCAATTCCCTCGAAGCCCCCCATGCATGCATCAAACAGCCCCGACGCATCGCAGGCGTCGAGGTAGAGCATCGGAGCCTGCCAACTGTCCGCAGCGCCCATCGCGGCGATGGCATGTTCCCGCGCGTCATCGGGTCGACCCTCGCGCATGGCCACCTTGCCCCGCTCGAGCTCAAGCCAGAGTTCGGCCTCGTCGGCCAAGGCGGGAGAAGCGCAGACCAAGCCAAACAGGACAGCGCTGAGAGTCTCCGAGACGGTGTGCCTCACGGGTCGGGTCGGCTCATGGGCACGCTCAATCTTTCAGGCGCTCGCTCATTGCGGCCAGGACGCCGGCCGGCACGTAGCGAGACACATCGCCGCCGTTGAAGGCAATTTCCTTGACCAGCGACGAAGACACAAAGATGTTGTTCGGGTCAGTCAGCAGAAAAATAGTCTCGATGCCCGCTAAGTCGCGATTCGCCAGGCCGTTTCGGAATTCGATGTCGAAGTCGGACAAGGCGCGCAGTCCACGCAAGATCATGTCGGCGCCGTGTTCGTTGCAGGCGTCGACCAACAGTCCCGAAAACGGCACCACGCGCACATTGTCGAGGTCGGCGACGGCCTGCTCAATCAAGCGAACGCGCTCGTTCATCTCGAAGAAGTAGTTCTTGGCCGGATTGTTGCCGACAGCGACGATCAACCCGTGAAACAGCTCGGCTCCGCGACGGATGATGTCGATGTGGCCGATAGTCACGGGATCGAAGGACCCCGCATAGATTGCGGTCTTGGACATGACGGCGTCTAACGGTCCGAGAGCAAGTCGATGTACTGGGCCGCGGGGGGAGGTGCCTCGGGCAGCTCGAACTCCGGCTCGACAGACAATCCATCGGGTAGTTCGTCGGGGGGTGCTACGTGGGCTCGCGCTGTGCGGCTCGCATCGTCGGCCCATCCCGGCTCGAGCCACTCGGCAATCTGTTCGCTGGCGATGGGATCGTTCTGCACGAATCGATCGACCGATTCGATGAAGCTGCCGGTCAGCGCAACGCCAACGGTGGCTACTAGGACGCGTAGATCGACCGCGGGTGCTGCCCAACCCCAAGGGCTCGGCTGGCCCACTGCGGTGGCTTCCATGGTCACGACGACCGCGCCGAGCGTCAGCGAAAGAGGCACCCCTTGCCGAAGGGTCCGTCCCCTCACCTCGAGACCCATGCCGACGCGGGTCACCGTGAGATCCGCCCCCGGAAATGGCACATCCGCCCAGCGGCTGTCACCAAGGCGCACATCTTCCTGAACCTTGAGCAGGCGATCCTCGATCACCGTCCCATGCAGTTCGACGGTGACGCGGAGGGGAATCATGGTTTGGCGGCGCAGCGCAATCAGCGTCTAGTCCTCGAGTGGCGAATCTTCGCCATAATACTTCATCAGGATGGCACGGAAACGGGGTGTTTGTCGCAGCTTATCGAAGGCTGGGTCGACGCGGATGTCCTGGCGAAACTCGATATGGTGGAGCGTGTCGAGTCGCTTCATGCCAATGAGCGCCTTGTCCAACAGATCGAGCGCCTGGTCGTCATCGCCCATTTGAGCGTAGATTTTGGATCGATGCAGGTCGGCGTAAGGCTCCTCGGGATCGAGGGTCTCGAGCTTCTTCATGATCGCCAGAGCTTCGTCGTACCGGCCCTGGTGTGCCACATTGACCGCGAGATTGTTCAGAGCCGTCTTGTCGTCAGGCTGCAGCGCTAGCGCAACCCGGTACAGGTTCTCTTCATCTTGGTAGTCGCCGCGCCGCTTATAGACGAGCGCCTTGTTGTTGTACCCAGCCGAGCTGTCTGGGTAGAGCTTGATGTACCGATTGTAGGTATCGATGGCCGCGTCGTAGTCCTGGGCCAAGTATTGGTAGTAGGACAGCACGTTGAGCGCGTCGGGATCGTCGGGATTGATGCGCAGCCGCTCGCGGGCAGCAAGCAGCATCGTGTCGATCTCCATCTGGTCCATTTCTTGGTCGCTGGCGTCGTACCAATCTCGAACGCCCCAACCCTCTTTCTCTTCAGAGCGAACTTCCTTGTCGATCTGCTCGTCGTCGTCACCCTCGGCGTCTGAAGCGTCGGCGACCGCGTCATCCTGATCGGGGTTGTCAATCTCTTCAATCGGTGTGCCCACACCGTCGGGGGCAGACAGCTCGACCTCTTCTTTGGAAGCGGCCCAG
>CAYYHT010000202.1:0-10662 GCA_964471355.1 uncultured Enterobacteriaceae bacterium | reverse complement strand
CCAGAACGGCTCAAAGATCTGCTCTTCTTCGCCGGCAAAGCCCAGTCCGCCATCCTCGACACAGAAGCGCACCGAGTCCTCGGATGCGCTGACCAGCAGCCGCACGGCTCCCCCGCCATAGCGAGACGCGTTCTCGAGCAGACCGGACAGCGCCCGCGCCAGCAGCGTTGCATCGGCGTGCAGTGTGCCCGCATCCCCCTCGACCTCCAGGAGCTCAATGGGCAGCTTCGCGATCGAGAGGGCTCGCGTGGCGACGTCAACCACATCGAGCTCGACGACGTTGGTGGCCTCGAAGTCGATGCGTGCAGCAGCAAGCAGGTCCGCGATGAGTGCATCCATGCCATCGACCTCGGCCTGCAGGTCGTCATGCACACTGCCGCTGGCCTGGCCTTCTCGGGCCAGCTCAACCAACACGCGAACCCGCGCCAACGGACTGCGCAGCTCGTGGCTGACCGCCGCCATCAGCGCCTTTTGGTCGGCGAGCTGCTGCTGAACGCGGTCCGACATGCCGCCCAGGGCATCGGCCACCTCTGCGATCTCGGCCCCATCGAGCTCGTCGAGCTGATCGCGGCTGCGCAGCTCTCCCTCGCGCAGTTCGCCCGCTACCTTGGCCAGCTTCGCCATGGGCCGCGCAATGCGGAACGTCGCAACCCACGCCAGCGGCCACATGAGCACCAACAGCAAGCCGAGCACAAACACGTGGTGGTAGTGGTGCGTCGCCCATCCACCGACCAGCCCCAGCAGTACCGCCACGAACAGAAAGCCGACGACTTTGCGGTGCACGCCGCGCACAAATAGCCAGTGCCGACCGCCCCAGCGGCCCTCGGGCCCGTGGCGATGCCGGCGTCGACGGTGCCAGCGGCTGTGGCGATGGTGGCGGCCCCACTTCATCCGGGCTCCCGAACCAGCACGTAGCCCGCTCCGCGTACGGTCTTGAGCCGCTTGGGACTGCGAGCGTCGTCACCGAGCTTGGCGCGCAGGTGGGACATGTGAACATCGACGGTGCGCTCTGAGACGGCGGTATCGGCCCGTCCAGCCGCCTCCCACAGCGCGTCGCGTGAGATGACTCGGCCCGCGCGTTCGGCCAGCGCAAGCAGCAGATCGAACTCCAAGGCTGTCAGGGGCAGCGTGGTGTCACCAACCCGAGCAGTCCGGCCGCCGGGGTCGACCTCGAGGTCTCCAATCACCAAGGTGGCATGGGGGGTTCGGGGGCCCGCCCGACGCAGCACAGCGCGCAATCTGGCCAGCAGTTCCCGCGGATAGACCGGCTTGGCCAGATAGTCGTCGGCACCCATCTCGAGGCCGACGACGCGATCGGTCTCGTCGCCGCGGGCGGTCAACATGACCACCGGAATGGCGTGCTTGGCCCGAATGCGACGCAGCACCTCCAGGCCATCCATGCCCGGCATCATCACGTCGAGAATGACGATGTCGTGGCCACCATCGGACAACGCCGACAGCCCACGAGCGCCGTCTGGCGAGTGAGCCAGAACGACGTCGTGGGGCTTGAGGTAGGTGGCCAGAAGCTCAGCGAGCTTCGGGTCATCGTCAATGAGCAGTGCCCGGATTGCCAACGGTTCCCTCGCTAGGCGCGGTAGAGGGGCGAGCCTGGTCTCGCCAATCCCCCTGATGATGACACGAGTTCGCCTTCCAGGACTGCCCGTGGTGAGCAACACTCTTGAGGGCATGGCCGTAGCCAATCACGACGCCGGCGCTGAACAGACCGGCCAGAAAGAGGCGTTTCATGCCGACCACCCCCTGCGGCCGAAGCCAGGCTGGCCGTTGCCCAACCAGTCCGCGGCGCGGTTGCGCTGCTCTTCGTCGAGGACCGCATGGATCTGCTTGAGAGCGCTGACAATGCCGCGCCGGCTGCTGACGAGCTCTTCGTCGTGGCGAGCAAAGATGGCGGCGAGGGACGCGTCGTCGACCTTGTCGCCTCGGAAGGCATCGGCCAAGTCTTCGCGACTGTCTTTGAGTACTTCCTTAAACTCCTTTGTGGATTCGCGCAGGTCCTTTAGGGCGTGATCGACGATGTCTCCCTGGTCCTCGTCGAGGTCCAAGCGGCGCTTGAGAACCTCGGCTCCGGCTCGCCAGAATCCGCCGCCGCCGGTGCGACCTCGACCTCCTCGCCAGCCGCGTCGATGATGGCTGCGATGGCCATGACGGCCCCAGTGGGACCGATGTCCTCCGCCGACGACCTTGATCAGGCCGATGAGGCTGAGGGTTCCGAGTATGAATCCAAACATGTGTGCTCCAGTGTGTGCTCCTGCAATGTGGTGCCCGTCTGTGAAGCCTCTGCTCTGTCCAGCGTGAAGAAGTGTGAAGTCACTTGTCGGCGCGGCTGTGCGCGTTGCTGTGCGACACTTCGCCCATGCTGACCTTGCTTGTCGCCCTGACCGCTCTTGCTGAACCCCTTGGCGTCGAGCCAGTACCGATTCCGGCCTATGCACCCGCGCTGAGCGCAGAGCCAGAACTTCCCGACTGGACCGAGAAGCTGACTGGCGGCCAGAAAGACACCTTTGTGGCGTGGCAGGCCGACCCCACACCAGCGAACCATGCCGCCGCCTACAAGAGCATCAAGGGCCTGTTGGACATCGGCGGAACCGAGATGTGGCTGGCCTATGCCGAGCTTCAAAAGGTGGTTGTACTCAACGACCTGGTCGCCATGCGCGAGGCCAATGAGCGGAACGACATTGGGCCCATGCTCAGCTGCGAGGGCCTGACCGGCGGCACTGCAAAGCTGTGCGCGACATGGCTCGAATCGGGAGAGGACGCCGATGCGCTGATGGCCAAGCTGGACAAGGGAGCCAGCAAGCTAAACGCCGACGGACGACTGATGCGGGCGCAGCTTCACGGGCCGGGCGACCCAGACGCCGCCGCTCTGTACGGCGCGGTTGCAGCAAAGGACGGCACCTACACCGCCGTCTGGTCCCAGATTGGGCTGGCCATGACCGACGCGAGCGCGGACAAGGCAAAGGCCCTTGAGCGACTCGCACCACTCAAGACCCCGGACGACTCGACCAACACCACGCTGGCGATTCGGGTGCTGACCGAGTCCTATGGCGGGCCTGAGGCAAAACCCGACATGACCAGCGTGTACGCCGCGCTCAAGATCGCAGTCTCAAGAGCCTCGTCGCCGATGGACCGCGCGCTGGCCTTGAAGGCCACCGTACAGACCCATGGCGCCGCCGGAGATGACGACGGGGCCCTGGCCGCGGTGATCCAGTTCGCAGATCAAGATGAACCGGCCGCACTGTCGGCACGGGCCAATCTGATCCTTGCCTTGACCGGCTGGGAATCCGCAGGTCGCTTTGCGCGCGCCGAAAAGCTCGGCGACCTGGAGAGCTCAACGCTGGGCACCATCGGACTTGCCTGGGAGTCCCTCAAGAATGGACGACCCGACGATGCGCGGCGACGCGCCGAGGCAGTGCGTCCCAACGACAAGAACAAAGAGGCCGAGAAGCTGCTGGCTTGGGTCATGCTCGCCGAAGGCTATGGCTGGCCCGCCGAGCTCACCGATGTGGCCCAACCCGAGCCGTCCGCCGAGTCGACTGCCGCCTATGCCGAGCTGTGGCGCTCTTCTGGGCCGACCCGCGCCGAGGACGGGCCCAACCCACCATCAGACATCGCAGCGGCCTGTGCGGCCAGAGCGCGCCTGCTCAGCCCAAGCATCGCCGGCAAGGTGGACGTGCACTGGGATCAGCACGACGAGCCCATGCTGACGGTGAACCTCGAGCCCGAAGACGGTCCTGGTGCGGTCGATCTGCCGGCCTGCCTGACGCTTTGGCTGCCCGTCGACAAAGAGCTCGAGCCCTATGACCTCAAGGTCGTGCTGGGGCTGTAGTTCTAGAGCACCGATCAGCGAGCCAGCGTAAAGGGCTCGCCCTCGCCGCTGCGCACCTGGTCGTCGCACTCGACGTCGTAGTCGCGCACGATGATTGTGTAGACGACACCAGCCTCGAAGCTGCCCGTCTCGACCGGGTTGCTGGCACCATCGGGGGTGCCGCTGATGTCTTGGGGCGAGTTGAGGCAGTCTGGAATGATTCCGTCGTCGTCGGCGTCGCACAAGGCATGCCAGACGACGTCGCCGTCCTCGCTCTCGACGAGCACTTCGGCAGCAGTCGGCGGGTCGAAGGTCGCCTGAATGACTCCGCCGGGCATGGTGACCTCAAAGAAGTCGAGGTCTCGCTCTTGGAAGCCAAGCTGATCGCAGGTCTTGGGACCGCAACCGGTACCAATGAGCATGCTGCCGGCAGCGATGAAGAGAAGGAAACGCATGGGGACTCCTGTCCGGGTGCCCGCTGCTAACCCGGCGCACCGGACCTGCTCGTTCGGTGCCTCAGCGGTCAGCCACGGACCGCCGCTCTTCGAGGGTCGGCCCGACGGCTTGCAGCAGGCCCCCGAAGGACTCACGCCGCCAGTTCAGGTATAGATACGGCATGCGCACCGTTCCCCTGCTCGCCCTTCTCGCTGCCTGCACCGGCCCCGTCACCGAGGTCGCCTGGGACCCCGTTGTGTCGGGCACACCCATGGCCGGCGCCGCCGAGAGTCGCCGAGAAGTGCCCATCGGCGTTCCTCTCGGCTGTTTCTCGTCCCGCAGCAAGGTGCTGGGTTCATCGGCCTATGTCGACAGACGGCAGGGCTCGTACAACACGGGCTTTGATGAGTCCGGCGGCATTCACACCCGCAGTACGCTCAAGGTGCTGTGGCTCGAGAACGGCGACGACAACCTCGTCATCATCAAGATCGACGCCTGCCTCGGAAACGACGGCTTGGTTCAGGTCGTCACCGACGAGCTCGAGGCGGCGACCGGCGAAGACCTAGACGGTCGGGTGGTCATCTCGGTCAGTCACAGCCACAGCTCGACGGGCTGCTATGCCGACCAATGGCACTGGTTTCTGGGGGTCGATCGCTACAACGAAGAGATCTTCGAACGCAACGTCGACCAGCTGGTCACCGTGGCCCTGCAAGCACACAGCAACCGGCAAGAGGCCGCCATCGGATCGGGCTGGGCGTTTGACTGGGATCCCGCTGGACTGGTCTATCGAGACCGCCGCGGCGAGAACAACGACCTGCTCATCTGGGAAGATCAGGCGGACTGGGTCACTGACAAAGACCCGCACATGAACATGCTCAAGGTCGAGTCCACCGAAGGCGAGCCCATCGCGATGATGGTCACCTTTGGCATGCACGGCACCAGTCTGGGCGGCGACAATCCCCTGATCAGCCGAGACAGCAGTGGCGGCGTCGAGAGCGTCGTCAGCGAGCACTTTCCCGGTGTGGTCATGCACATGCAGGGAGCCGGCGGCGATGCGAGCCCAGGTGGCTCAGACCGTCACTTCGCCCGCATCGAAACCATCGGCGAGTACGCCCTGCAGCCGATCTTGGACCTGTGGGAGGACACCCCAACCAGCTCCGATGCCATCGACATGGAGAGCGCAAGTGGGCACGTCTGGCAGCACCACAGTCAGATCGAAGTCACCCGCACGGGCACCACCGACCTGCGCTACAGCGAGCTGCAGCCCCTCGAGGGCTACACCCCTGACAACGAGGTCTACGCCGACGACGGCAGCATCATCTCGCCGATCGACGAGTTCAACGCAGAGTATGGCGCCGCTTTCTGCGGCGGCGACCCCCTGTTCCCCGTGGGTGGCATCAACGCCGAGGTCGCTCCCTACGACTCGTGCACTGACGTGAGCCTGCTAGCATCCGTCATCGCGGGCACCTTCGACTACAACCAGGACGACATTCACCTGCCGTTCGCCGAGACCATGAAAGCGGGCACCACCGCCACCAAGTTCGGCCCCATTCCGACGCTGTTGCCGGACGGCAGCACCGAGAGCCGGCCGTTTACCGGCGGCTTCTTCCCCGGAGAGGTGACCGCGACCTTCGCCGAGCAGTGGCGACGCCGCGCCGACGCAGAGCTCGGGTGGAATATGCCGGTCACGTTCGGCTATTCACAGGACCACGAGGGATACCTGCTGATCCCCGAAGACTGGCTGCTGGGCGGCTACGAGCCCAACATCAACCTGTGGGGGCCGCTGCAAGGCGAGCACATCATGGAGGGGATGCTCAACTACGCCCCCGCCCTCAATACGCCAGTCCACGAAGACATCGACCCCACGGGCTACAGCGCACCTACGGAGTTCACTCCCAGCGAACTGCCGACCTTTACGCCCGACCTGACGCCGACCGCCGGCACGCTGCACACCGCAGCCCCCGTCGAGGACTTCTTCCTGCCACCAGGCCTGTCCATCGACCTGACCATGCCGGCGCAGGTCGAGCGAATGCAGATGATTCAGATCGCATGGTCCGGAGGCGACGCCATGGTCGATCCGCCTCATGTCTATGTCGAGCGCGACAACGCCGGCACCTGGGAGAGGGTGCAGACCGCCATGGGCCGGCCGGTCAGCGAGGCAATGACCGACATCTTGGTCACCCACACACCCGATCCCCTCTTCCCCAAAGAAGACCCCCAGGACCACCATTACTTCGCCGCTTGGCAGGCCGTGGGGCACGTCAAGGACCGAGCCGGACTGCCACTCGGTAGCTACCGACTCGTGGTCGAGGGCAAGACCTGGGACGGCGGCGACACCACCTGGCCATGGACCACATCGGACTACACCATCGAGACCGCGAGCTTTGAGGTGACTCCCGCCACCGTGTCGCTGCAGAGTGGTGATGGCGGCCTCTACGCATGGATGGTGGCTCCTGCCCAGGGCTGGCGACTCGTCGACCTCGAGGGCAACAGCCAAGGCCTCAATCCGGTTCGCGGCACGATCTCGGTGTCGGTCGACGGAGCCGCCGCACAGGACATCGAGGTGCAGAGCATCGCCGGTGGCAAGGCCTTCATTCCGATCGACGTGTCGTCGGCCGCCAGTGTGACCGCAACAGACAGCTTCGGGAATAGCGGCAGCCTGTAGCGGCTGCGTAGTATCGTGCGGCTTCGCCTGGAGACCACATGCGCCCGGTTCTTGCTCTTGCCCTGTTGTCGGCCTGCTCCCCTGGTTCTGCGCTGATGGATCAGGGCCGCACCCTGTACGTCGAGCCTGCCGCAGACGGCGAGTGGGATGACTACCAAGCCAGGCGTTCCACCTACACGACCCTGGCCGATGCCATCGCCGCAGCGAGTCCCGGCGACACCATCGAGATTCCGTCGGGCACGTACACCGAGCCCGGACTGCACACCATGCTGCAGCACCTGACCATCGATGGTGCCGGCATCGATGAGACCCTGTTGATCACCGAAGGACTGCGCATCAACGGCGAGACCGGCGTGATCGTCTCGGACCTGAGCCTGATGGCCGAGACCGAGGACTTGGGCCAGCTTGCTGGCATTCTCGATGACAACAACGGCAACGACTTCATCAACGTCGGCTCGTCGGGCTACCGAAACGGCATTCTGCTGACCGGCGGCGGGGCTACCGTTGACGGCGGGCACTACCGCAACAACCGCGTCGGCATCACGCTGGACGGCGCTGTGGGCACGACGGTCACCAACGTGCTGGCATCGGGCAACCGCGACGCCGGCATCAAGGCGCTGGGCGGTGCCGAACCGGTCGCCATCACCATGAACACGGTGGTCGACAACGGGCACGGCAGCCCGGCTCCCGAGTTCGCGGGCGGCATGCCCTTTGAGGAGGCCTACGGCGTCACGGTCAACAACATCGTCGTCGGCAACAGCCAGGGTCTGATCGCCATTGATGGCGGCGGCTTCGAGAGCAACCTGGTCTGGGGCAACACCATCGACTACGCCTGGGACGTCGGCCCATCGGGCAGCGACCTGGACCTCGACCCGCTGTTCGTCAGCGCGAGCGAGGGCGACTACCACTTGCAGGCGGGCTCTCCGGCCATCGATACCGCGGGTGAGTCTGAGGCCGATTGGGTCGAGCAACACGATGCCGACGGTCTGGTGCGGCCAAATGGCGGCGGCTATGACATGGGCCGGCACGAGTTCATTCCCGTCGGCTCGGCATCCAGCACGACGCTGTGGATCACCGAGGTCATGGCGAACCCGCTGATCGAGAGCCGAGACGAGTACGTCGAGGTCTACAACTACGGCACCGTCGCCATCGACCTGCGCGGTCTGGTCATCAGCGACGGCGACTCCGATGACACGCTCACCAAGTTCTTTGACGCCCCAACGCTGCTCGCCCCCGGCGAATACGCGGTCATCATCGACCCGCAGTACAGCTACAACCTGGACTTCTACGGCATCTACCAGTCGGGCAGTGGCGTCACCATGTACGGCACCGGCGACAACACCGTGGGCAACGGTCTGACGACCACAGACGAGATCCGCCTGTACGACACCGACGGCGTGACCGTCATCGACAGCTATGGCTTTGCGAGCAACCCCGGCGACGGTGTCTCCCGCGAGCGCATCGAACCCGGGGGCGGAGACGTCTCGGGCAACTGGGCCGACAGCAACTGCAGCAGCGGCCACTCCGCGGGTGCCGCGGCCTGCTTCACGTCTCCTGGTGCCAATGACGTCGAGGTGCTCGTCATCACCGAAGTCTTGGCCAACGCGACCGACGAGCAGACCGGTGAATATGTCGAGCTGTTCAATCCCAGCGCGGTGCCCATTGACGCGACGGGTCTTCTGATCGCTGACGACACGAACACCGACGCACTGGTCGGCTATGCCGGTGGCAGCGGCATTATCCCGCCGTTTGAGCACGCATTGATCCTCGATCCACAGTACGCCTTCGAGTACGCCCTGCCCGCCGGCGTGGCACTGCTGACCATCGAGTCCACCGTGACCATCGGCAGCGGTCTGCGCTCCGACGAGGCGGTCTCGCTGTTGACGTCCGATGGAGTCACCACGATCAGCAGCTACATGGGCGGCATGGACCCGCCTGATGGCACATCCATCGAGCGCCGCCGCTACGACGACGCCGACGACAACACAAACTGGCAGAGCAATCCCTGTGTGACTGGCCGCAGCCCGGGCCGCCTCAACAGCGCGCCGCCGAGCAACGGCCTGTGTTCCATGCTTCAGATCACCGAAGTGATGGCCAATGCCGGGGACGAAGACACCGGCGAGTTCATTGAGATCTTCAACGCCGGCGCTGACGATGTGGACCTGCGCTTCACCGCCAAGTTCACCGACGGCGACAACACCGACCTGCTGCGCGGCTTCGATCCGGGCATCACGATGCTTCCCGCCGGAGAGTACGCGGTGATTGTCGATGCCGAGTACGCCGACCAGCACCCCATTCCCTCTGGAACGCTGGTGTTGAGCACCATCGACACGACCTTGGGCAACGGGCTGCAGACGTCCGATCCCATCACCCTGCTCGACGAGACCGGCACCCACGTCATCGACCGATTCGTGTGGCCCTTCAATCCGGGCAACGCGGTGAGCATCGAGCGTGTGTCGCTGACAGACCTGGACTCGGCCGACAACTGGATCGCCTCGGAGTGCGGAGGCGGCATGTCACCGGGCACCGAGAACTGCGCGGGCGGACCGCCCCCGGTCGGCGGGCCGGCAATCGTCATCAACGAGGTGCTGGCCAACGCCCTCGACGAGGACACCGGCGAGTTCGTTGAGATCTACAACAACGGTGCGGTGGACGTGGACTTGTCGCTGGTCATTTTGTGGGACGGCGATGCCCTCGACAATCTCGAGGGCATGACTGACCCCACCGACACCATGCTGGCGCCTGGCGGCTACGCGCTCATCCTCGACCCCGAATATGCCGGCGAGTACACGATTCCCGCCGGCACGCTGCTGGTGGTGCCCGACGACACCGCACTCGGTTCTGGCTTGGCCACCAATGACCCCATCACCTTGCTTGAGCTCGACGGCGTGACGGTGATCGACAGCTTCAGCTGGCCCTACAACGCCGGCAATGGCATCAGCATCCAGCGCGACGACGTCAATGCAGGAGACGACGCCGAGAACTGGCTCGCCGCCGAGATCTGCACGTCGAGCCCCGGCGAGCTGAACTGCCAATAGACCCGGTCAAATCGGCGACTGTGGGAAATCCCACTATTCAGCGAAAATAACCTCGCATCCTTAACTTCAGCCGGCTACACGCCGGAACTTGGAGGAGCGGTTCGTGGGACGAGGTCAGCGCGCATGGCTCGCTTTGGCACTGGGCTTGATCAGCGTGCTGATCTCGATGAGCCTCGTGTACAACGCAGGCATTCGTGCTGAACGGCACAGCATCGCACTCGTTGAGGCCCAGACCGTCACCCTTGCCGGGGTGCTGGCCGAGAGCATCGAGCAGATTCCGCCAGAGGTGTCACACGACCAGGTGGTCGACCAGCTCAAAGACGCTTGGCAGCAGAGTGAGAACGGCCAATATCTGTGCCTCTTCGGCCCCCAAGCCACCCTCGAAGTGAACACCCTCGACCCGTCCAAGGTCGGCAAGCAAATTGGGCATCTGCAGACCGGCGAGGGCGCCAGCCTGGCGGACTTTGCGACCAGCGACGCGGACTATTCCGGCCGCTTTGTCAGTGGCAATGGCGAGAACCAAATCGTCGCATTCCGGTACTCCCCTCGCTTGCAGAGCCACTTGGCGGTCCACGTTCCCGAAGCGCGGGTCCGAGCCTTGGTCTCGGCAACGTCCAATCCATGGCGAGCCGCATCGGCTGGAACCATCGCCCTGCTGCCCACCTCGCTCCTGCTCCTCTTCCTGATTCAGCGGCAGACCA
>CAYYHT010000201.1:0-10665 GCA_964471355.1 uncultured Enterobacteriaceae bacterium | reverse complement strand
CCGCTCGCGAGACGGCCCGCAGCGGGCTCCCGCGGGAGTGATCAAGTAGTGCTAGATTGCCGCCTGAATAGGAATAGGAGGATCCTGACCCCGTCTACGATGGCTGTCCGTGGGCGTCGGCGGAGGTCGTCGAATAGGAATAGGAGGATCCTGACCCCTACCGGAACGACCGGAAGCTTCCATCTTCGTTGAACACATCGGTGAAGCGCTGCATGGCCTCGAAGGCGCCGTAGCGCTGCAGCACGTGGTAGCCGGCGAGCCATGCGGTGGGCTGGTTCGGGTAGCCGCCGCCGGTCCGAGCCTTCTGGAGTGAGTCGGGAGCAGACAGCACATTCAGGCGCCAGCGCCGGGTCGCATTCGACTCGCTGGCTCCGTAGATCCAGCTCGCCGACTTCAGCTCTCCAATCAGCTCCCAACGCAGCGGTTTGTGCAGCAGTCCGGAGTTGTAGACCAGCGACGAGATGACGAACTGTTCATCCAAGGTCCGCCCCATGAGCGGTGCTGCACCGATGGCCGCCATCTTGCGCTCGGCGATCTCCTTCTCCCAGATGTACATCAGCGCGGTGCCAGCGATGGCCTCTTCAAACGTCATCTTGCGAGCCAGATAGGCGTGGGGCCCGCTGTCCCCATTGCCGTGCTTCAACCAATGGATTGTGCCGTCGAAAGTCGGTGGAGAGGGCTGCCCTTTCTCCCACCAACCGACCACGCTCACCAGCTGTGTGCCCGCTTCTTTATCGATGGCTGCCATCAGCTCGGGCGCGTCGGCCACCCCCATGGCGATGTCGTCGAGGCCGACGTCGAACACCGGATGAAAGCCTTGGCTCAGGATCTGCTGCTGCTCGCCCAAGTGGATGGCTCCGCCCTCGGCAATCCAGGTCACGCTGACCTCCTGGTCGGTGAGGCGCGCGGTTCGGCCTTGGGCCTTCTGCCATGCGTTGATCGCCCGCACCGATCCGCTGGTCGCTGTGCGCAGCCGTCGTTCGTGCGCCGCCGTGTCGCCCTTGCCATCGAAGTAGCCGAAGTAGCGCTTTGGAAAGACCCCTGACGTCACATAGGCCTCCATCTTGAACGCCTCGTAGCCGAACACCGTGCGCTCAATCTCGGTCTGGGTCATGGGCAGGCCGGCATGCTCCTTTGCACGCAGGTTCAGCGCGGCGTTGGTGACGATTTGATCGGCGACGCCCGCCGACGGTCCGACCTTGGCCAGACGCTTCTCGGACGCAGCAGCCTGCAGCTGGAGTTGGTTCACCAGCCGATCCGCAGCCGCTTCGTCTGCCACATAGTGACCCAGACTCTCGCGCACATCGTCGATCGGAGCCGCGCCAGCGAGCGCACACAGCAAGAGCAGCAGGGACATTGGGGACATTGGGACCTCCAACCATCCTGACCTGGCCGTGCTTAGGTAGTTCGTAAGCGGAAGGTAACTTTGCCCCCGACCCCCCAAACCGATGACCTTCGAGCCGCCATGTTGGGGCTGTTCAATACCGAGATGGAGGCCGAAATTCGGCCTAGGTCTGTGGATATCGACAAGGCGCCCGAAGGACTTCGGGCCGATGTGCGGGTCGATCGAGTCACCGCGGTCCTGAGCGAGACGCCGCTGTTCGAGCGCATGGCGGGTGCCGGAAGCCTCGGCGCATTTTCGGGCTTCTTGCTGATGTTCGTACCAGCGGCCCCACTTGGCGTTGCGCCCTTTTGGTTGCTGGGAGCCGCATTGTCGGCTTGGCTTGGTTCACAGATGTGGCGTCGTGGCGCACCCAGCCGTGTCGTGGCCACAGGAAGCTCTGTGCGCATCGGTGCTCGCATGATCACCGGGCCGCGCATCGTCAGCGCCGTGGGGCAGCTGATGCACGGCCGCCACAGAGCGATACCCGAGCTGGTGATCACCCTGCGCGAGCCCTCCGAGACCCACATCATCCGCGCCAAGCAACACAAGCTCGAGGATGTGCGGTGGCTGGCGGCGGTCATCGAGCGCGTGAAGTCGCTGTCGGACCCCGAGCGGGAGCGACAGGCCGAGCTGGACGCCAGACAAGCGGCAAAGACCCTCGGCAGCCGCGTGGACCAGTCATGAGCACAGCGGACACTCCACCCGAGTCCCTGCAGGCCAAGGTCGACTCCTTTGGCGTGACGGCCACGGTTCGCAGCCGTCGCAGCATGGGCCAGCTGCTGGCCTTTGCCTCGGGCATGGTGGTGGTTGGGCTGTCCCTGGTCTCGGGGGACGCGTTGCTGTTTGCGTTCCTGGGGGCGCCGCTGCTCGGCTTCTTTTGGGTCACCCGGCGACCCCAGGTCATCTCGGTGCGACCGGACGGCATCTCGGTCGGCAGCTGGTGGATTCCGTCAGAAGAGCTCGCCGGCTGCCAGGTGATTGAGGCCCGAGCCTATGCCGAGGATGGAGTGAGGCCCTACCGCTACCTTCAGATCACCACTCGCCGTCCGTGGCGAACTGTCGAGGTGTCTGCGGGCGGGCATTCACGGGAAGATCTGGAGTGGTTGTCCGCGGCGATCCGCAGCGTGGCTGGCAAGGATGAGGAGGTCACACGGGAGCGGGCGGCAAAAGTCGAGGTCCAGGAAACCCAGAAGGCGTTCATCCGAGATCTGTCCGAGAAGCTGTAGTCTGCTACGATCCCGGGCCATGGAACTGACTCGCATTGTGCCCGACTTCGCCAGGGCAATGGGCATCGTGGACACCGCTCACCCCGCAGGCATCGGAACCTGCTCCCGCAGCGAGACCGTGCAGCGGGTCGCCAACGAGATCAGCCGATGGGATGGATACTCCGACCCCTCGCTTGATGTGCCCTTTGGACCCGCTGATGCCCACTATGCGTCGTGGTGTGTGGGCGAAGCTCCGGACTGGTCGTGGACGCTTCAGATTCGCTTGCTCAAGATGCGCTCGGGGGACGGTCGGCCCGTCGATGGGCTGACCGGATTGGTCTCTCCTTGGGCCACTCACGACAGCGCGCTGGTCGCCGCCCAGCAGCTCTACGGCATTCGGATGCCCCACGAGTCGCGCATTCGCGGTCGCAAGGCCGTCATCATCTGTGGCTACGAGTCCGACGACACCCCCTTGCACCTCGGCATTGAGGCCTTCGAGGCCCTATTGGCCCACCACTTCCGCATTGGTGATCGCGTTGAGGCCACCGTGGGCCCGCTGCAGCACGCCGTCTATACCCAGGCCGGCGTGTACGGCTGGGAGCTCATGGGCCGCAAATAGCACAACGTCAGAAGAAGAAGAGGTATTCGCCCTGCAGCGGCTCTGATAGGCCTTTCGCGCCGGTGTTGTGGCCGTTCATGGCGCTTGTGATGCACTTCTCGAGTCGAGGATTGCTGCCATCGACTCCAGTCAGGGTCACGTCACGGACTCGCCCATCGGTGCCTAGGGTGTAGGTCGCCGAGAACTCACCGCCGATGATGTCGCCAGCGGTGCGGGACTTGGTGGCACAGTGGCCGGCCAACTTGTCGAACATGCCCGACTCCGAGATGAGCGCTGTCGGCGAGCGCTTGCTGTTGCGCTGCTGGCGCATCGTCGCGCGTTCCTTTTCCCGGCGGGCGTCGGCGAAGGCGTCGGTGTTGCCCATCTGCATCAGCCCATCGAGGCTGCCCAAGCCTTCGGCCTCGAAGTCGGCGTCGTCGAGGGTCGCGTCAGCGGTGCTGCTCTTGCGTGTCCCGCCTTCTTTGGAGTTGATTCGGTCTCGGGCGACCGCATCGCCGGCTTCACCGAGGTCGACTCCCTGCAGTCGCTGTCCAATGCCCTTGAGCGATTCGAGGGTGGTGCCCGCTGCGGTCACCTTGTCCGGTGGTGCGACTTCTCGGGGTGGCGGCTGGCCGGTGTCCTGCAGGTCAGCCAGCTCCTCTTTGAGGGACTCGGGATCTTGGGCCCATTCGTAGTCGAACATGGTGAGGGTGTCCTCGCCCAGGTCCAGGCGCACGTCCTCGCCGCCCATCATGATCGCCATCAGGCCGATCACCGGTACCGCCAACATCAGGCTCATTGCCGATGCGGTGGCTCCCAAGATGGCCATCGACGGCCGCGCTCGATGCTCGAAGTGGGTTCGTAGCGGTACACCGGGTGCTGTGGCGGCTTCGTCACCTGGGATGTCGCCAAAGCACCGGGCGCACTGGCCTCCCCAGCGCTCCTGTTCTTCGGTGATCGGTCCTTCGCAGAATGGGCAAGTGCGGATCATCGGGGCTCCCTACACATCTTGACTATGCGCGAGCGAGGCAGTTCCCGTCTACCAGCCGGTGGCGCTGATGCCCACATGCACACCGGTCGAGCCGTCTTCTGTGACCATCGGCGCCAGCATCGGCATCCACTGTCCGGGCAGGCGTCCAGTTCGCATGTTGGGTCGCGCCAGGGCGATGTCACTCGCGTCCCGCTTGGACTCGATGATTGCTCCCAGCGCAAAGCCCGCGGTGCTGCCCAGCACTGTGCCGGCCGAGATGGTCTGCCCGTCGGGCGTAGCGAGGGCGGTTCCCAAGGCACCAACAGTGGCGCCGGTCAGGGCCAACAGCTGCGGAACGGCTGTTCTGGAGGGGTCCAGGTCGGTCGTCACCATCAGAGCGGTCGTGCCCAAGATGAACACGTCGCTGGTGATGGTCATGGATAGACCGAGGTCGACCGCCTCGCCGTTGCCTCCGATGGCCAGCGGCACCATGAGGCCGTACCACAGTCCCCAGCCGCCGCCAGCGGTCGCCAAGAGCACCTCGCCCGGTGCGGGATCGATCTGCTGGGACAGGAAGGCTGTGGCGGGCAAGGTGGCGCCCAGCGTCGTCATCGTGAGCGCGCCGGGGTTGGTGAAGTTGGTGCGGGACTCCAAGAAGGCGCCGATGCTCAACGCGTTGCCGGTCATCCAGACGCCGGTGACGCCGATGAACGCGGCGTCTCCGGGTTCCATCGTCAGCTTGGGGCCGACGTTGTGGCCGATGCCCGCGCCCAAGGCTCCACCCAACAAGATGGCGGAGGCATTGAGCTGGGCCGACGATGCGTCCCGCTGCTGACTGGCCATCGCGAGGCCGGCGCCAAGGGCGTTCCCCGAGAGCCAACCAAAGGCGTTGCCGCCGACGGCAGCCTTGGATGCAGGAGAGAGCTCGGACAGAATCAAGCCGCCTGTGGTGCCCGTGGCCAGTCCCAAGAAGGATGCGCCCTGCAGGCCGTTTCCGTCGGCGACCACGGGAATCAGCGAGCCCGCCCACAAGCCCTGGACTGACGTCAGGCCGGTCAGAGGTGCCTCGGAGCCGTCGAGCTGCCAGGTGGGCTGTAGGAGCTTTCCGATGCCCAATCCAGCTGCGGTGCCCAGCATGCCGCTGACGTTGGTGGCGGTGCTCGATGCGAGGTTGCTCTCGGCCAGCAATGAGCCGATGCCCGTGCCACCGGTGAAGCCGATCAGGCCGGCGATGTGCACTTCGCCTTGGTCGCCGAGGTCAGGCGCGCCAGGTTGCAGCTCGGCGGCGAGCATGCCCGCCCCACTGCCCAATGCCAGCAGCCCGCTCGACGTGATGGGGCCTGTGCTGAAGCCCTGTTGCCCCAACAAGACGGCAGACGAAGTGCCCGCGTAGCTCCCCCACAGAATGGCCGTGGTGGACTGCACAGCGTCTTCGCGCTCCATGGCCTTGCTTCGCGCATACAAGCCGCCTGCGGCTCCACCGGCCAGTGCGCCGCCCAGGACGCCCACGGTGATGCCCGCGTCGCTCTGGCCCAAGGCACCGACAAAGGCCAGGGTGCTGGCACCGACGATGGTCGAGCCCACCGAGTACATGCCGACCGCGCCCTTGGCGGCTTCGATCTCGATGTTGGCTCCGATCTCGAACTGCGGGTAGCGAGACTCCAACGTCTTGCGAGCCAGCTGTCGAATCTCGTCGGGCTCCTCGCGGTCGAAGACCATCTGCTCCAACATCTCGATGGCGAGGGGATCCTCACTCATCTTCTGCATCGCGGTGAACCCGGCTCGCCGGGCGGCAGGCTGTCCCCGTTGCTCGACCAACTCGCGGGCGATGGTCTTGGCGAGATCGTTGTCCGGCCACGCGTGGATGGCGATTCCGATGGCCACCTTGCCTCGCTCATCACTGCGCGGAAGCTCGGCGTAGAGGAAGGGCAGAGCGCGGTCGTCGCCCAGAATGGCTGTGTTCTTGAGGGCCTCGAAGCGCTCTTCGGTGGTCGCGTCCCGCTGTTGGAGGACGAGCAGTGAACGCACCAGCGCATCGGCATCGGCGGCGGACTTCTGGGCCTTGGCTAGGCTGGTGGCGTTGACCTCGGCCTCGGCCTGAAGCTCAAGCAGCAGCTGCTGCAGCGTCTGGACCGAGGGCTCCTCGGCGTCGACTTCCTCGTCCACTTCGGTGTCGGTCGGAGTCTCGGGGGCGTCCTGGGCGATGGCCAGCGACAGGCACAGCAGCAGGGACATCATTGTGCACGCACCACGGCGAGCACGGCCTGCAGGGTGGCGTCGGTCACCACGGGCGGATTGGCGTAGGTGCTGTCGAAACCTTGCAGCTCGCTGCGGTGGTAGTTGACGACCACATCGGGGTCCTTGAGCAGATGACCGGTCAGCACGCCGCAGATGTTGGCGTCGGCGGGGATGACGCCAGCGGCGACGAGCTTCTTGACCCCGGCCACGGTCGCGCAGCTGGCGGGCTCGGCACCGATTCCCGAGGCGTCGACGTGGGCCTTGGCGTCCAGAATCTCTTGGTCGGTGACCTGGGCCACCACTCCGTCCAGACGCGCGATGCCGCGAAGGCTCTTGCGGAAGCTGACGGGATTGCCAATCTGAATTGCCGTTGCGATGGTCTTGGCCTTGACCGGGACCAGCTCGTCGCTGCCCTGGCTCCAGGCGGTGTACAGCGGGTTGGCGCCGGCGGCTTGGATGACCGCCAGCCGCGGCAGCTTGTCGATGAGTCCCAGCTCAAAGGCCTCGATCAGCCCTTTGGCCAGAGCGGTGTTGTTGCCCAGGTTGCCGCCAGGCAGGGCAATCCAGTCGGGGACCTGCCAGCCACAGTCCTGCAGCAGCTCGAGTCCAATCGCTTTCTGGCCCTCGATGCGGAACGGGTTGACCGAGTTGACCAGGTAGATGCCTTCAGAGTCACAGACCTGCTGCACCAGCTCCATCGCGCGGTCGAAGTCCCCGCGAATCTGGATGGTCTTGCCCCCATAGGCGAGCGCTTGGGACAGCTTGCCGTACGCGATCTTGCCCTCGGGAATGAACACATAGGCGTCCATGCCGGCAAAGGCCGCGTAGCTGGCCATCGATGCCGACGTGTTGCCGGTCGAGGCACAGGCCACCGCACGCATGCCCAGCTGCTTGGCGGCGCTGACGGCCGCGGTCATGCCCCGGTCCTTGAAGCTTGCGGTCGGGTTCTCGCCCTCGTGCTTGAGCCTGAACCGGTCCACGCCTGCGTATTTGGCCGGTCCGGGGTGGTCGTACAGGGTTGTATTTCCCTCGCCGCGGGTGACGATGAACTCTGAGGCGAGCGGAAGCACCAGCTCGCGAAAACGCCAGACTCCGCTGCGGTTCAGCGGATCGTTGCTGGCCCGTCGCTGGTCGAACTCGGCGAGGGTCGGGACCGATGTGTGTTCATGTATGACATCGAGGGTGCCGCCGCAGTCGCAGCGATACCGGGTCGCCATGCCCTCATAGGTGCGGTCACAACGGACACAGGCGAGCTTCCAGGGCACGGACATCAGGGTCTCCAACGCGCTTCCTTTGGCCTCTAATGCGCCACGCAGCGGTGGCTGACAATCCTCAGTGCTCGACCAGCTTTCGGTAGCTGTCGAAGTCGAAGCGCCCGCCATCTCGGTCGCCGTCGTGGCATCCGGTGCAGACCTCGATGCTGGGATCCTTGGTCGGCTTGGTCTGCGGGTCGGCAATGTGCTTCGCGGCGGCGCCGTGGCAGGCCTCGCACTGAACATCCCGCAGACCGCTGACGGCGGCTGCAGTGGCGGGCCCGCCCTCTTTGTTTGCGCCGGTGCTGTGGCAGCTGAAGCAGCTGTTGTCTCCGGCATGTCCGTCGTCGACCAAGCTCTGCCAGGCGCGAGCGTGTGGGGTCTGGGCCCAGTGATAGGTCTGGTTTCGGTGGCACGATTCGCAGGCCTTTGCACCGGCCCAGTCACTGCCCGTGGGGCCGACTCTGGGCTCTGTGGAGGCCGCGGCGGCGACGTCGGCTCCTTCGAATGCGGCGAGGCCCTCGGACACAATGCGCGCGACGGCGGGCTCGTCCGCAATCGTGTCATCGAGCTCGGTCAGCGTGTGGCGAATCCAGTGTTGGTCGGCGGGCGGGTTGGCGATGACATCGAGCTGGGCTTGCTTGTCGGCCAGCATCTGCAAGCGGTGCTCCTGGCGTGCCTTGGTCTCCTTTGACGGCACCTTGCTCAGTCGGTCGACTTCTTTCTCAAGGGGATCGGTGGCGCCAAATGCCACCCACGTGGTCGCGTCGGATTGCCACGTCAGCTCGGCGGTGCCCAAGTGCTTGCCGCGGCTGCCATTGCTGAGCACCCACGCGCTGCCGACCTGCAGAGGCTGGTGGTACATCGCCGCGTTGTTGCCATCGACCACCGCGTCGGCGTTCAGTTCAGCCAGCTTTGTGCGGTGAATGGGGGCCAAGACCAATCGAAAGTCCACCGCTCCCAGCTTGTCCATGGCTTCGTTGGCGACGGTGACGGGATCCTCCACCGTGCAGCCAGCGACGGGGCCATCGGTGATGCCCACGATGCCGATGCGCTTTCCGCCGCGCTCGAGCACGACGCTGTCGGGGTACGGGTGCTCATCGTCGCAGATCAGGTTCGCAGCGAGCACCGGCAGCTTGTGCTTGGTGACCAGGTCCTGAATGCGCTTGCGACCCAGGGTCCAATCCGACGCGGACAGGGCCATGGCGTCCATGCCTCCCAGCGCCAAGCTGGAAGCGATCAGGTGGGCCTTGGGCACGCGCTGCGGGTCTTCTTTGGCGTGGGGGGGCATCCAGGCGCCACCGCCATCGACGACGATCACCGGACCGGCGTCACGGGCGTTGTTGAGCAGCGTGGCTCTTCTGGACAGACCGCCCAGAGGATGCTTGGGTCAACCGCAGGGCTCGAGCTCACCGTCCAGCCGGGCGGTGTAGACCAGGGTCACCAAAGCCGGTGGCGGCCCTGTGATTTCAGCCGGTTCGGGCTGAGGCGGGGTTCCGGAGCAGGCAAGCAGGGTGAGCAGCAGATTCATGGCGCGCATGATGCCTGCAGCGGCCCGGGTGCGCAATTGCCGTAAACGACTGCATCGCAAGATCCGATGGGACAGGTGGAGATGATCAATGCAGCGACTTGCAGCGCTCGTGGTGCTTCTGGCACCTGCCGTCAGTAGCGCCGCCGAACCGGGTACCTTCTCGATCAACGGCTACTCGAGCTTCGAGGTCGAGTACCAGTGGAGCGAGGCTGGCGAGGGTGATCGCCATGCGTCGATGGACGCCGACCTGTTCGACTTGGTGTTCAACTTCCGGCCCACCGATCAGATTCGCGTGGCGACGGACATCACCTGGGAACACGGAGTGGCCAGCGAGGACGGACGCGGCAACGCAGCCATCGAGTATGGCTTCGCCGAGTACGCCCTGTCCGACGGACTCAAGCTGCGTGCGGGCAAGATGTTCACGCCGTTTGGGGTGTTCAATGAGATCCACACCGCCAAGCCCGCCTACTTGTCGGTGAAGGAAGCCGCGTCGACGAACAAGCCCGAACGCATCGTCGACTCCGAGCGCTTCTTCCCTCGTTGGGGTGTGGGCGTCGCGGCGACTGGAGATCTGTTCATCGGAGATGTTCGCGTCGACTACCACCTGATGGTCAGCAACGGCGAGCAAGAGGACACCAATCCCTACGAAGAGGACAACAACCTGGCCAAGGCGGTGACCGCGCGCACTCGCGTCGAGTCCGGCCCGGCAATCGTCGGCGTGTCGCTGTACGCCGATTGGCTCGACGGCGGCGAGACCATCGTCAGCACCGGAGTTCAGGGTCAGGTCGTGGTCGGCTCGCTGGAGGTCATGACCGAGGGCGTGTACGGAACCCGAGGTGGCGGCGGCGCTACGGACGCTCAGGTGGGCGTATTGGTGCAGACCGCGTGGCGCTTCGACGGCGGCTGGACGCCCTACCTGCGCGGCGAGGTGGTCGATCCCGATCTCAAGACCGGCGGAGACCGCGGCACGCTGTCCATCGTCGGTGTGAACCTGTCCATCGATGAGCACCTGTTCATCAAGCTGGAGCATGACGTCTTGGTCGGTGGTCCCGCCAGCAGCCTGCAAGAGGTTGGTGGAACGGCACACGAGCTGAAGTTCGCCGTCGTGGTGGGGTTCCAATGAGGTTCATTCTGCTCACAATTGCCCTGTGCATGTGTTCGACGATGGCTTCTGCGACTCCTGTGCTGGTCGCGGGCCCGGAAGTCCCCGTCGAGGCGTTGTCCGTCAAACAGGTTCAGCGATTGCTGCTCGGCAACAGCAGCACCATCGGTGGCAAGCGCGTCGAGCTTGTGTTGCCGACGGACGGCGACCCGGTGCTGGAGGCCTTCCTGGGCACCGTCGACCTCGAAATTGGGGAGTTCAGGCGCCACTGGTTGCGCCATGTGCTCAGCGGCAGCTCCTCGCCGCCGCGGCAGCTGACGTCGATGGCGGCCGCCGACTTTGCTCGAAGTCATCCGCGGGCCGTGCTGGTTGTGGATGACGGGG
>CAYYHT010000200.1:0-10685 GCA_964471355.1 uncultured Enterobacteriaceae bacterium | reverse complement strand
AGATGGCGGGCCTGTTCAACGTCGATCAGCCCGAACACCGCGGTCATGATGATGGCGGCAAGCACTGCCTTGGGCAGAAAGAAGAACAGCGGCGTCAGGAACAGCAGCGTGAGTACCACAACCCCGGATGTGATCAGTGCGGCGATGCCGGATTTCGCTCCGGCCTGGGCGTTCACGGCCGTTCGCGAGAAGCCACCGGTGATGGGGTATCCACCGATGCAAGCGGCTCCGATGTTGGCTGTGCCCAGGGCGATCAGCTCTTGGTTGGCGTCGACCTCGTATCCGTCGGCCTTGGCGAAGGCCTTGGCCACCGAGATGCTCTCCATGAATGCGACGAGCGAGATGGCGACTGCAATGGGAAGCAGGGCGCGCATGGACTCGAGCTCGAGGGCTGGGGGGCGTATTGGGGGCAAGCCACTTGGCACGCTGCCGACGATGGCCACGCCGGCATGATCGAGCCCAGCGCCCCACACCAGCAGTGCGCCTCCAACCACCACGACGAGGAAGCGCGGGACGGCCGGAGCCCAGTGCTTGAGGCCGACCAACAGCGTGACCGCTGTGAGCGCGATCGCAACGGTGGCCCAGTGCACATCAGCGGCGTGTTCGATGGCGGACAGGACGATTTCATGGACGTGATGACTGCGAGGCAGTGGCACGCCCAGCATGTGCTTGAGCTGTGACAGCCCGATGATCAGCGCGGCCGCCGATGTGAATCCGGCGATGACCGGATGCGAGAGGAACTTCACCAAGAAGCCGACCCGCAAAAGACCCATGCTCAGCTGTATGACGCCCACCATCAAGGCCAACAGAGCTGCCAACGCGGCGAAGCGGACGGGATCGGCTCCCGCGATGGGGGCGACCCCGCTAGCGACCAGCAGCGAGATCATCGCCACGGGCCCGACCGCCAGCTGCCGGGAGGTCCCCAGCAGAGCGTATAGAGCCAGTGGAATGGTCGATGCGTACAGCCCGACAATGGGCTCCAGGCCCGCCAGCATCGCGTAGGCCATGGCTTGGGGGACCAGCATGATGGCGGTGGTCAGGCCGGCCATGACGTCTCGTTGAACCGAAGAGTTGTCGGCGGCTCGTATGGTCTCGATCAATGGCAGCTTCATCAGTACTCCTGCTCTTCGGTAGAGCAAGACCCGTGCCACTCCTGTGGGTTGGCTGGAACAACGGGTACAATCGGGCTCGGAGGCCGTTTGGCTTGTTCCCACCGAGAGACTTGTCAGCTGTACGAGATGTTCTCTCTGGAGTCGACGTCTGCGGTCTGGAAGATGTTCTATTGCGATGACGATGAAGGCTGGAAGGGCTGTGAACGCTTCGTCCGCTTTGGTCGCGGCGAGGAGGTGCCTCCCCAGTTGTTGCCAAATGGCGAGCTGATTCCCAAGCGGAAGTCGTGAGCTACTGGGCCTGCATCCGAAGCTGTTCTGGTGGGACACCGGCAGCTGCGAAATCTAGGGCCGCGGTCTACTGAGTGACGGGGCTGACGGGTTCGGGTGTGCCTGCTTGGTCGCCGACCTTCACCACCAACATGCCTGCGAGCATGCTCGCCAAGAAGACGGCCGGCGCGGGATCGGCCCCGGCAATGGACACAAAGCCGGGTCCCGGGCAGTAGCCGCCCAGTCCCCAGCCGAGGCCAAAGAGTGCGGCTCCACCGACCAATCGCGCATCGATGTCGGATCGGGTCGGGATGCGGAAGTTGGCTGCGAACAGTGGTGACTCGCGGCGCAATACCAGGCGGTAGAGCACGGCATTCACGCAGATGGCGCCGACCATGACGAAGCCCAGGCTTGCGTCCCAGGCACCACCCACATCCAAGAAGTTGATGACCTTGTTGGCATCGGTCATGCCAGAGAGCAGCAGCCCTGCCCCAAAGATGACGCCGGTGAGTGCGCTGATGAAGGTGTTGTTCACTGGGCACCTCCGATGCGCATCAACGCGGTGACGATGGCACCGGTGGACATGAAGGTGAGTGTTGCCACCAAGGAGCGCTGTGACAGGCGCGACAGTCCGCAGACGCCGTGCCCGCTGGTGCAGCCATTGCCTAGTCGAACACCACCGCCGACCAGGACACCGGCGACGGCGACATGCCACAGGGAGCGGTTCTCGGGCGCCGCGATGGCGGCGGGTGCCGCGAAGGCGGCGACGATGCCCGCGAAGATCAGACCGCCAACAAAGGCGACTCGCCAACCCATGTCCCCCTCTTTGGGGGTCAGGAGTCCGCCGAAGATGCCGCTGACGCCCGCGATGCGGCCGGTGCCGAGCATCATGAGAGAAGCGGCCAAGCCGATGAGGGCTCCGCCGGCGGTTGCTGCGACAAATGGGTGCATCACTTTGCTCCTTGCGCGATGGCGCTCATGCCGCCGGTCATTGACGCTACGCGGGTGAATCCGAGGCGCTCCAAGGTCAGGGCGCCCCGGTCGGAACGGCCGCCGCTTCTGCAAACCAGTACTGTGGGAACGTCCTGTTTCCAGGTTGTAGCCAGAGTCTCCAGGGTGCTCAGCGGAATCAGCTCGCTCTCGGGCAAATGCCCGAGGGGTCCGTAGTACTCACTCTGTTCGCGCACATCAATGATGCGGACTTCATCTCGGTGCAGCTCGACCCATTCCGCACTCACTTGTGGTGCGCCCGTACCTCGGTGGATGGGCGCCCAGACCTCGTCGACTGCAGGACAGCCACACTGCATATTCCCCGGCACAGCAATGTGGATTTGTTTGGGATTCGCCAAACCGAGGTTGTCCATGATCTTCTTGAAGTCCTCGGCCGTTTTTTCGCCCCCGAGGCGGGGGTTGTGGTCCCGCTCCTCGCGGATTGTGGTGGCAGTGCGTCCCTTGTAGTCATGGGCTGGATACACGACGCAGTCCTCGGGCAGCGAGAACAGCTGCTCGTGAACGCTCTCGTAGAGTACTTGTGCGTCGCCAGACTGGAAGTCGGTGCGGCCGCAACCGCGGACCATGAGGGCATCGCCAGTGAACACCATGGACTCGTCGTCGAGCACGTAGCTGATGCAGGTATCGGTGTGACCCGGAGTGGCGCGGACCTGTACATAGCGGCCACCGAATGAGATGCGGTCTCCGTGCTTGAGCTGCCGGTCGGCGCAGCGTGTGGATGCGGCCGCGGACACTCCGTAGGTGGCACCAGTGCTCTGTCGCAACAGTCCGGCGCCGGTGACGTGGTCGGCGTGTACGTGGGTTTCTAGGGTGGCGACCAGCGTCAGATCCAGGTCTTGGAGCAGTTGCTGGTCGCGGGCGACGAGCTCTTTGACCGAGTCGATGACGATGGCCTCACGGGTCGTTTTATCGGCCAGCAAGTAGGTGTAGGTGCATGTTTCGCGGTCGAACAGCTGTCTGAAGATCATGGGTTGCTCCAATTCCCTCTACAAGAGCAAATCGCGTGCCAGGACTTGGAGGCGTTTTGATGCGCGTCGTTCCACCATGTGAGGTAGATTGATGCAACATGAAGCAACACTCTCGTCCGCCTGGTCGGCTGCAGAACTTCCACGGCATCGTCACCGGCTCGGCCAAGATGCGGAGGTTGTTCGATTTGCTCACCCGTGCAGCCAGGTCCGAGGCACCGGTGCTTGTGCGAGGCGAGACCGGTGCGGGCAAAGAGCTGGTGGCACGTGCTGTTCACAATCTAAGTCCGCGGCGGGACGGCCCCTACCGAGCACTCAACTGCGCGTTGCTGACGGGCGAGATGTTGGTGAGTGAGCTGTTTGGGCACGTGCGCGGTGCATTCACCGGGGCCATCAAAGACCGGACCGGGCTGTTCATGCTCGCGGACCGCGGCACCTTGTTCTTGGACGAGGTCGCCGAGATGCCGCTGGATATTCAGGCGAGGCTGCTGCGCGTGGTCCAGGAACAGCAGTTCGTGCCTCTGGGGGGGACCAAGCCGGTCCGGGTGAATGTGCGCTTGGTCTCATCGACACACAAGGCGCTGCGGCGCGAGGTCGAGCGGCATCGGTTTCGCGAAGACCTGATGTACCGGCTGCGTGTGGTGCCGGTGTGGCTTCCGCGGCTGGCGGAGCGAGACAACGACGCCGAGCTGCTGCTGTGGTACTTCATCGAGCAGATGAATGGCCGTGGAGGGCGGCAGATTGAAGTCGTCTCGGACGGCGCGTTGCGCATGGTGCTGCGCTACCCGTGGCCCGGCAATGTGCGCGAGCTGGTGAATGTCGTCGAGTACGCGTACGCGGTCGGCGAAGGACCCGTCTTCGTTGTCGACGATCTGACTCCAGAGGTGCGCGGAGAGCCACCGCCCACCCATTGGCTGGACGAGCAGACAGTAGAGTCTCAGGAGCGAGACACCATCTTGGCTGCCCTGCGCGAGTCCCGTGGCAAGAAGGGCGAGGCCGCAGTCATCCTGGGCATGGACCGCAGCACCCTGTGGCGCAAGATGCAGATTCTGGGCTTGTAGGTCGCTAGGTCGGGGCTTGGAGGCGCTCGGTGAACGCCCGAACTGGACAGTCGTCGGTGTGGTCGCCAGAGACGGAGCGTGCGTGAGCCATCGCGGTGGCCATGGCTTGGAACCACTTTGGTTTGGTGGGAAACAGAGCGCCGTCGCCGAAGCGCTCGGCTAGGCCGGTGCGCTCGATCTCATGCACCAAGTCGGTGGTCATGCCCACCAGCAAGACCGCGCGACCGTCGGCGGACATTCGTTCGTGCATCGAGGCCAGCACGGCGGCCGTTGTGGCATCGAGGCCGTGTGCGCGCTTGAGGCGAATCAGCAGAACGCGCACCTCGGGGTCGGCGATGTGGGTCTCGAGCGCGCTGCGTAGCTCGTTGGCGGCACCAAAGAACAGGTTGCCTTCGACGTGCAGGATGCGGATGGCGGTGCAGTGGGTTCCGGGGTCCTCTTCGCTCACCTCACGCAGGCGTCCATCTGCGTCGAAGCCCAGCTGGCGCACGATCAGCAAGCGTGCTTTGCGCAGGAACAGCACGATGCTAATGACAACGCCAAGGTAGATGGCCTTGTCCAGGGACAGCGTCCAGGTGCCGATCAGGGTGCCAAGGAACGCCAGACGGTCGCTCCAGCCCGCGCCCATGACCAGCCGGATGCGGGGCACGTCGACAAGTCCGATGGCGACCACGAGAAGCACGCCGGCCAGGCTCGCCACGGGCGTCAGGTCCACGATCGGTCCCAAGAACAGCAGGATGCCCAGCATGAACACCCCGGACAGGGCGCCGGCGACGCGGGTGCGGGCCCCTGCAGTCTCATTCAGGGCGCTTCGAGCCAAGCTGCCGCTGGTTGGGTAGCCACCGAAGAATGCCGCCGCGAGGTTGGACAGGCCCTGGCCGGCGAAATCCACCGAGGTGTCGACGCGCTGTCCGCTGCGCGATGCGATGGACCGGGCAACTGCAGACGACTCGATGAGCGACAACACGGTGGTGGCGATGGCCACCGGCAGCAGCACATCCAGGTCGTTGAGTGAGGGCACAGTCAGCGGAGGAAGGCCTTGAGGTACTGGGGCTAGATCGCGTACCAGAGGTAATCCGCGTCCTCCCAGGTCAAAGAACCAGGACATGGCAATGCCCGAGGCGACGGCCAGAATGGCGGCGGGCACTTTGGGAGCCAAGCGACCCAACATGAGCATGGCCGTGGCGGTGCCGAGGGCGATCGAGGTGGCGAGAGGGTCGGCATGGCCCAGCTGTCCGGACCAGCCGACGATGCGGGTGAGCACATCGCCTTTCAACGCCTCGGTGGCGGTGATGTTGGGCAGCTGGCCGATGGCGATGAGCGTGCCCGCACCGGTGATGTAGCCCAGCACGACGGCGCTGCTGATGTAGTCGACGATGGCGCCGAGTGAGAGCATGCCGGCGAGGAGCTGAAAGACGCCGACCATCAGCGCGAGCGTGGTTGCGGCGACGACCGGGTCGGTGGCTGTCGAGGCGATGGCGGTGCCGACGAGCAGGCTGAGGGCGTTGGTGGGTCCACTCACCACGTGCTTGGAGCTGCGCAGCAGCGAGCCAACGATGGCAGGCAGCGCCCCGGCGTACAGACCCATAGCTGGGGGCAAACCCGCGATGACGGCGTAGGCAACCCCCTGAGGCACGCTCATGAACGTCACGGCAATGGCGGCTTGCACGTCCATTCGCGCGTCGTCACCGCTGTAGTTCTGAAGGTCGAGGAAGGGGAGAAAGCGAGTCAGGTTCATTTCCCAGATGGAAGTCGGGCTCAGGAGTTGCACAGGCTATGCCAGCAGACGCGTCGAATGTTGGATGCCTCATGCGGCTATTGGATTGGTTCGACCTCTTTGTGCACGGCTCGCCCTGGGTGCTGGTGGTCGTCGTGTCTTTCGCAGGCGATGCATGGGGCTCCCGCCTTCGTGGCGCGCACGCTGAGACGCAGCGACACTCGGTTGGTGTAAAACGATGCAACGTGATGCACCGCATCGCGGCCGGATGTGGCGCCGCCCTTGCTGTCAGCTGTGGTATCGACTGGCACGATCTCTGCTTCAGGCCTTGCCATGAACTACGGCTTCCTCATCGACAACAGCTCCTGCATTGGATGCCATGCGTGCAGCACGGCGTGCAAGAGCGAGAACGAAGTGCCGCTCGGCGTTCACCGCACCTGGGTCAAGTACGTCGAGACCGGGCGCTACCCCGATTCGCGCCGCAGCTTTCAGGTGACTCGGTGCAACCACTGCATGAATCCACCCTGTGTCCGCATCTGCCCGACCGGTTCGATGTACCAAAAGGACAACGGCATCGTCGAGTTCGACAGCGATGCGTGCATCGGCTGCAAGGCCTGCATGCAGGCGTGCCCGTACGACGCCATCCACCTCGACCCCGAGACCAAGACCGCGTCGAAGTGCCACTTCTGTTCGCACCGGGTTGAGGTGGGACTCGAGCCGGCCTGTGTGGTGGTCTGCCCCGAGCACGCCATTTTGGCTGGTGACCTCGACGACCCCGAATCCGAGATTGCCAAGAAGATTGCCAAGAACAACGTGACGGTGCGCAAGCCCGAGCAGGGCACGGCACCCAAGCTGTTCTACATCGAGGGCGGCGAGATTCACCTGTCGCCGACAGCGCATGAGCGCACCCCGCAGATGCACATGTTCGGCGACGTGGTGCCGCTGCATGGCGGCGACCACGTGCATTCAGACCCGCCGGTCGATCCCAAGCCGACGGGCGGAGTCGCGGCCAACGCGCACACCGCCGTGCGCACGCCGCAGTCTCAGGGCTCCCCCGATGGCGGTCCAGTCCAGTTCGGCGGCCGCATGGCGGGGCACATGGTGCAGGTCGGCTTCAACGCCCAGCACCGGGTGCAGTGGCACTGGCCCATCGCTGCCTACATCGTCACCAAGCACATCGCGGGAGGCATCTTCCTGTTCCTGGCCGCCACGGTCGTGGGCTGGCCGGCTGCGTTCAGCCCGCTGGCGATGGTCTCGGCGGGTGCGCTTGCCTTGCTGATGACTCAGATCACCCTGGCGCTGCTGCTGTACGACTTGGACCGTCCCGATCGCTTCTTCTATCTGTTGGTTCGGCCACAGTGGCGCAGCTGGGTGGCCCGAGCCGCCTGGATTCTGACTGGATTCGCCGCCCTGTCGACGGTCTGGTGGGGCATCGAGGCCGCCGCCTGGATGGGCTGGCTGGCGCCAAGTGTGGCCGAGCTGCTTCGCCCGGTCCTGGCGTTGCTGACCGCTCCGTTTGCGCTGATGACCACCATCTACACGGCCTTCCTCTTTGCCCAGGCCGAGGGCCGCGACCTGTGGCAGTCGTCGCATGTTCCCTTGCAGATGGCTGTGCATGCCGCGGTCTTTGGCACCGCCCCCTTTGTTGCATTGGCTCCGCTGCTGGACCTGCCAGCGCCACTCGTCGAAGCGGCGACGTGGGGCTTTGGCGGTGCATTGGTCATCAGCCTGCTGGTGACCCTCGTGGCTGACTTGGGCATTGCTCACGCCTCTGAAATCGCGCAGCGAGCGGCTCGGGACATCACCCACGGTCGCTACACCCTGTCGTTTTGGGGAGGAGGCATTGTCTTGGGGCACATCGTTCCGTTTGCCCTGCTGATCAGCGGCGTGCCTGCGCTGGGAACCGCCGCGTTCTTTGCCACTGCGCTGGGGCTGTTCGCCTACAGCAACGCGTTCGTCATGGCTCCACAGGACATTCCAAACTCATGAGCCGCACCACCCGCCTGGCCGATACCTTTGCCCGATTGCTGGGTCTGCCGCCGTCCAAGGGCTCGTCGATTCGCCGCACGACCGTCGAGACGAACACGGCTGGTGTGACGCCGCCCGAGTACGACATCACCGACCGCGAGCCGGTGGTGCTGACCAAGGTCGAGCATCCAGATGGCCGCATGAGCCAGTATCCGCCGCCCGAATACTGGGATGACTGGGTGGAGTGGGACAGTGCGCAGTGGCCGCGCAAGGTGGCGCGTCGCTACACCTTGGTGCCGACCATCTGCTTCAACTGCGAGAGCGGATGTGGGCTGTTGGCCTATGTGGACAAGACGACCTTCGAGATTCGCAAGTTCGAGGGCAACCCGAATCATCCGGGCAGTCGGGGACGGAACTGTGCCAAGGGTCCGGCGACGCACAATCAGATCTACGACCCCGAGCGAATCCTGTACCCGCTCAAGCGGGTGGGCAAACGTGGCGAGGGCAAGTGGAAGCGCGTGTCCTGGGACGAGGCACTGGCCGACGTCGCTGCAAAGATGCGCGCCAGCCGGCTCAAGCGCCGCGACGGCATCATGTACCACGTCGGGCGGCCGGGCGAGGACCACTACACCAACCGCTGCATCCAGGCCTGGGGAGTCGATGGACACAACAGCCACACCAACGTCTGTTCGGCGTCATCGCGGGTTGGCTACTACTTGTGGGCGGGCTTTGACCGGCCCAGTCCGGACTACGCAAATGCCCGCTGCATCCTGCTGATCAGCAGCCACCTCGAGACCGGCCACTACTTCAATCCGCATGCTCAGCGCATCATGGAGGCCAAGCAGAACGGCGCCAAGATCATCACCTTCGACCCGCGCCTGTCCAACACCGCGTCCAAGAGCGATGTGTGGCTGCCCACCTGGCCGGGCTCCGAGACCACAGTGCTGCTGGCCATCGCCAACCACCTGCTGCAGACCGGTCGCTACGACCGCGAGTTCATGCGTCGCTGGGTGGACTGGAAGGCCTTTCTGCAGGGCATTGGTGAGCTTGTCGACGATGCCGAGGTGCTGGCCGCGCTGCCCAAGCCCGGCGACGAGCTGACCTTCGAGGCGTTTGAGAAGGCACTCAAGGCCCTGTACCGCGACTTCAGCTTCGAGCGAGCCGCCACCGAATCGCAGGTGCCCATCGAGCGCATCCAAGAAGCCGCCGAGTACATCGCCGAGTGTGGAAATCGGCTTGCCGCCCACAACTGGCGCTCGGCGTCGATCGGAAACAAGGGCGGCTGGCAGGTCGTCCGCGCGCTGTTCTTCCTCAACGTGCTGACCGGAAGCGTTGGCACCAAGGGCGGCACGTCGGGCAACAGCTGGAACAAGTTCGTGCCCAAGCCGTTCAAGCAGCCTCCACCCGGCGAGGTCTGGAACGACCTGCAGCTGCCTGACGAGTGGCCCTTTGCCCACTTCGAGATGTCCTTCCTCCTCCCCCACATGATGGAAGAGGGTCGCGGCACCGTCGATGTGTACTTCACGCGAGTCTACAACCCCCTTTGGACCAATCCAGATGGGTTCATGTGGTACCGCGCGCTGATGGACGAGGACAAGTTCGGCATGCATGTCGCGCTGACTCCGACCTGGAACGAGAGCGCTTGGTTCGCCGACTATGTGCTGCCCATGGGTCATTCGGGCGAGCGCCACGATCTGATGAGCCAAGAGACCCACTCGGGCCAGTGGATTGGCTTTCGGCAGCCGGTGCGTCGGGTCGCCATGGAGCGGGCTGGCAAGACGGTCCGCTTTACGCACGAGGCCAATCCTGGAGAGGTCTGGGAGGAGGCGGAGTGGTGGGTCGAGCTGTCGGGTCAGATGGACCCCGACGGCAGCCTGGGCATTCGGCAGTGGTTCGAGAGTCCCGACCGGCCTGGAGAGCTGATCACCCAGGACGAGTACTGGGGCTGGCTGTTTGACAACAGCGTGCCCGGCTTGCCACAGGCGGCCAAGGCCGAGGGACTGACGCCGCTGGGCTATATGCGCAAGTACGGCGCCTTTGAGGTGGTCAAGAACAACTACGTGCCCTACGAAAAGCCGGTCGAGGGTGGCGTGCTGATCGATGGGGTGGCGCGGCAGGGCTTCAAGACGCCGTCGCGCAAGCTCGAGATCCTGTCCACGACGCTGGTGGACTGGGGCTGGAACGGGGTCGAGTACGCGGTTCCCTGGCCGCTCAAGAGCCATGTGCATCCCGACGAGATCGACCGGGACAGCGGTGCGATGTTGCTGCTGCCGAACTGGCGGCTGCCGACGCTCATCCACACGCGGTCGGCGAACGCCAAGTGGCTGTACGAGATCAGCCACAACAACCCGGTGTGGGTCCATCCGGCCGATGCGCAGCGCATGGGTGTGGTGACCGGTGACCTGGTGCGCATCGACACCGAGATCGGCTGGTTCGTGGACAAGGCCTGGGTGACCGAGGGCATCAAGCCGGGCATCATCGCCATCAGCCATCATCTAGGGCGTTGGCGGCTCAAAGAAGATCAGGGGGTCAACCGGGGCTCGAGCTCGCTGGCCAAGATCGGCGAAGCGGGCAACGACTTCAG